>JAFOHD010000110.1 GCA_017421945.1 Alistipes sp.
ATGCACATCTTGGGTAAGATTACCGATTGCATCGCCGAGCCACGCGAGGATTACCGCCCATTTGTTCCACGTATCGTACAGATTCAGATTCCTAAGGATTTCATCGGTGCTGTTATCGGCCCTGGTGGTAAGGTTATTCAGGAGATTCAGAAGACTACAGGTACCACAATCACCATCACCGAGAATGATGAGTGTGGCGTAGTGGATATCTTCGGCGTAGATAAGGAGGCTCTGGATGGAGCATTGAGCCGCATCAAGGGTATCGTAGCCGTTCCTGAAGTAGGTGAGGTTTATGATGGAACGATTAAGAGCATTGTAGCTTTTGGTGCTTTCGTTGAGATTCTGCCAGGTAAGGAGGCGTTGCTCCACATTTCGGAGATCGACTACAAGCGTTTCGAGACAATGGAGGAGACAGGCCTGAAGGAGGGTGACAAGATTGAAGTCAAGCTCATCGGCGTTGATCCAAAGACTCAGAAGTACAAGCTTTCACACAAGGCTCTTATGCCAAAGCCCGAGGGTTGGGTAGAGCGTGAGCGCAAGCCACGCCCAGAGGGAGGCAAGCCACGTGGTGAGCGTCGCGATCATAAGAAGGAAAACAAATAATTTATTTTTTATAAACCAATAACAAAACCAAACTATGAAAAACATTTTTAAATTGATGGCTGTCGTTGCAGTTGCGTCATTGGCTTTTACAAGCTGCAACTGCTTCAAGAAGATGGCAAAGAATCAGGATGAGGTAAAGGTTACTTGCACTCCTGAAGTATTGACTCTCAACAACGGTAAGGTTGAGGTTGACATCACTGTAAACTTCCCTGTTAAGTACTACAACAAGAAGGCTGTTTTGAAGGTTACTCCTGTTATGGTATTCGAGGGCGGTATGGTAGAGGGTACTACTCACTACTTCCAGGGTAGCAAGGTTGACGAGAACTACACTGTTATTGACAAGAAGACAGGTGGCGAGTACACTCAGCACGTTGAGTTCCCATACGATGCACGTATGGCTCAGAGCGAGTTGAAGCTTTTGGTAGAGGTTAAGTGTCCAAAGGGTAAGTGCAAGGAGTTTACATTGGTAAACACAAACACTGGTGCTATCCCAACAAAGGAGGAGCAGGCTATCTTGGCTGCTGGTGGTGCTGAGGCTGACGCTCTTAAGGCAGCTTTCGCTTACCCACTTGCTAAGGGTGTAAACACATTGCAGGCTGACCTCGACTATGCAGATGCAATGGCTAACACTGCTAACAACTACAAGAATGTAACAACTGTTGTTACAAAGGCTGACATCCTTTATGCTATCAACTCATCATACGTTTCAAAGAAGGCTGCCAACACTGAGGATTTGCAGGCATTCAAGGAGAACGTAATTGCTACACAGTCTAACGACCGTGCTTCACAGAAGTTGTATGTTAATGGTTACGCTTCACCTGATGGTCCAGAGAAGTTCAACGACAAGCTCTCTTCTGCACGTTCAAAGTCAGGTCACAAGGCTGCTGAGAAGCTTTTGAAGGAGACAGGTATGGGTCTTGATGCAGCTTCTTACGGTGAGGACTGGGAAGGCTTCAAGGAGTTGGTTGCTGCTTCTGACATCGAGGATAAGGATCTTATTCTTCAGGTATTGAGCCGCTACGATTCTTCTACACAGCGTGAGGCAGAGATCAAGAACATGTCAGCTGTATTCTCAGCTCTTAAGAAGGAGATTCTTCCTAAGTTGCGTCGTGCACAGCTTATCAACAGCACAGATATCAAGGGTAAGACTGATGCTGAGATGGCTGCTTTGATCAACTCTGGTCGCTTGGATGAGCTTACAAACGAGGAGTTGCTTTACATGGCAGAGAGCGTTTTGGAGGATTGCAAGGCTAAGGTAGCTGTTTTGGAGTACGCTGCTAAGAAGTACAACGACGCTCGCGCATACAACAACTTGGGTGTTGTATTAGCACAGCTCGGTGAGAATGCTCAGTCTTTGGCTGCATTCGAGAAGGCTTCACAGCTTGGTCTTAACAACAACGAGCTTAACAACAACCTCGCATTGGCTAACCTCGCTAACGGTAACGTAGCAAAGGCTCAGCAGTATGCTGCTGCTGCAAGTGCAGAGACTAAGTCTTTGATCGCTGCTGCTCAGGGTAGCTACAGCGCTGCTGCATCTACACTGAAGGGTTACAATGCTGCTATCGCAAGCACTTTGAACAACGATTTGGCTGCTGCTAAGAAGGCTATCGCAGCTGAGGCTACAGCAGAGGCTGACTACTTGCGCGCTGTTATCGCTTCTAAGGAGGGTGACTTGGAGACAGCTAAGGCTCAGCTTAAGAGCGCTGTTGCTAAGGACGCAGCTTTGGCAGCTAAGGCTGTTAAGGATGTAAACCTTGCAAACTTGTTCGCAAGCGGTTTCAAGCTCTAATTTCTAATAAGTTGAGCTTATAGGTGCGGTAATACGCACCACCGAACAGCTCATCTGAATATAAAAACTGCTCAATCTGCAAAGATTGGGCAGTTTTTTTGTATCATGAAGTCATACCTTAATAATATATTACTATCTTTGCATATAACAAATACCAAAACTATGGAGTACGCCAACCACCTTAGCGAGTATAACGCCGCCCCCACCCAGGAGCAAGTAGCAAGTGAAGTGGCGGCATTGCGTGCCGCAGCCACTGCCAATTACAATCCAGAGGTATATAAATTCTGCTACTCGGCAATAGACCTCACAACCCTCTCGCCATGCGATTGCGAGGCTTCGGTTGCGGCCTTTGCTCGTCGTGCTGCAGAGTTTACAATGGACTACCCTCACCTGGAGAATGTTGCCTCGATATGTGTTTATCCTCCTTTTGTCGAGACCGTAGGATTGGAGATTGACGCTACGCCACTACGCATCACCAGCGTTGCTGGAGGATTTCCCTCATCACAGACGTTCCTTGAGGTGAAGATGTTGGAGGTGGCCATGGCCATTGAGAATGGTGCTGACGAGGTGGATGTGGTGCTGAATGTGGGTAAGATTCTCTCTGGAGCATTAGACGAAGCAGCTAACGAGATAGAGGTATTGCGCGAGGAGTCTGAAGGCTCGATTCTTAAAGTGATACTTGAAACAGGCGCACTGCGCACCCCAAAGCTGATTCGTCAGGCATCACTCCTTGCCATGCAGGCTGGAGCAGACTTCATCAAGACCTCTACGGGCAAAATTGATGTGTCAGCCACTCCCGAAGCAGCCGTTGTGATGTGCCATGCCATAAAGGATTTCCACGCCAAGAGTGGCTGCAAGGTTGGATTCAAGGTGGCAGGAGGCATACGCACAGCCGAGGATGCTGCGCTCTACTACACCATCGTAAAGGAGATTCTTGGTCAGGAGTGGCTCACCCCAGAACTGTTCCGCATAGGAGCATCATCGCTTGCGAACCAACTGCTGACGGCCATTGAAGGCACAGAGGTCAATTATTATTAATCAAGGTATAAGTACAACAAAGGCACTCAGTTGAGTGCCTTTGTTATTTAATCTATGAGTTGAGCTAATTTTTGGCTCCACACTTTATATCCTTCTGCACTCAGATGCAGACAATCACCGGCATACAAGCCCTCGCGTAGCGAACCATCTTCGCAAACAAACCACGAGGTGGGGTTTACATACTCAACGCCACGAATACGGCTTTTACTTAATATTTCGTGCACAGCCTCACACGCCTTGCGCAACGATGAATCAACAGCCCGCCCTGCAGGCAACACACCCAGCAATATGATTTTTGAATCGGGCAGCTGATAACGTGCCTCCTTGGCGCAAGCCAAAATACCTTCTGCAACATCCGCAGCACTATCACCTGCATTAAGGTTATTGATGCCTATGGTTATTACAGCCACATCGGGCTTTGCCACATTGTAGTTTCCTTCACGCAGTCGCCACAACAGATGCTGTGTTCTGTCGCCCGAGATACCGGCATTTTCCCACATCTTTTCTCCCATGGCAGCATCCATAGCCTCCTTACCCGACTTGTTCACAACACGCAGCCTATCTCCTCCGAGGGCTTGTGTTATGGAGTTGCCAAGCATCAGTAGTTTAATCTTTCTACCCTGAAGTGTTGCCTTAATATCCTCGGCCTCGGCGTGCCAATCTGAATCCTTGGTCCAGCCAGCTCCCGCACGAAACTCATTGCCTGGCACGGGGTGTATGCACTCGTTCTTCCATTGCCCTGTGGCTTTAAGAATAAACTTAAGAATTGGCTCAGGGTTATTGAGCGAATGAGGATGATGACCTACATTGGCCTTATGAATAATCTTCATAGAGTGGCCATACTCTTTAAGTCGCGTCTCAAATATGGCGCTGTTCTCATCCACGGGTACCACAACATCGGCATCTCCGACAACGTGCAGTATAGGTGTCTTTGCCTTTGCAAACACACGGGCATGGTCGATGGGATTGTGCTGCCAAGCAAGAGCCTCCTCCCTTGATGAAAAGCCATAAGCAGCAAGCATGGTCTTGACACAATGGTCGTCGCCGCGATACTTGCCCTCGCCCATAGGCCAGCTCTTGAAGTCCATAACCGGAGCATCGCCATAAATGCAGGCTACCTTTTTAACATTCTGCGCAGCCCAGTTGTATATTATCAATCCACCACGGCTCATACCCTCAAGCGCGACCTTTTTGTTAAGTCCAGCCCTGGTTGCAAGTTTGTAGAACGTGTTCCACCTATCCACAGCCGTCTGCGAACCATACAGGTCTCCAACCTCACAATAGGTAAGATGGAAGCCTCTTTCAAGCAAATCTATATCCAATTGAGGCTCATGTCCCCAGAAACGGGCACGCCAAATCCATGGTTTTCCTTCTGCTACATGATTGGGTTTTACTATGTAATACTTCACTCCGTTGTTATCGAACTTGTAACCCTTATAACCATGAAAGTTAAACTCGCCACATGGCTTGAGGGCAAACTTCGAAACTACATCTCCATCGTGTGACTGCTCAAGCGAAAGATAACTATGTATCTTTGCTGCGATACGTCCCATGCCTATTGACGACGGATGTAACTTATCGGGAAAGAGATAGTGCTGCCACCTGTCACCAAACATATTATGCAGATTGATTATCTCATAACCATTTTCAAAGGCAGTCTTGTGTATCACCGGGATAATCTTCGAAGTAATTTCACGATCCTGCTTTGTAGGCAGGAAGCAACGCACCGGCGTCAGCAGTATGATGCGAGGTGACGATGGCAGAGAGGCATAACTCGCAACCAACGAGGTATAGTCCTTCTCAAAATCTTGGCGCCACCTATCGTTACGCTCACTGGCATCATTGGTTCCCAGCTTAATGAGAACAATGTCGGGATTCCACTCCAAAGACTCTTTATAGGCGGATGTATTTCGATAAGAATATAACCCATCCTTCAAAGCAGTAGTACCCGAGATTCCAAAGTTCTTCACCTCATACTCCTCGCCCAAATATTCCTGGAGCTGGGCCGGATAGGAGTTATGCTCACGATTAAGGATGAAAGCGCCATAGGTGATACTATTGCCCACACACGCCACCTTTATTTTTTGAGCATGACACTCAAAAGACAATACTATCGAAAGAAGTAATATGAGGCGCTTCATAAAACTTGCAAATTTTAATATTTTCTACTCCACATTCACTACATGTTCGTGCAGGAGCTTTCCCGTAGCATCCTTCACATTCATACGAATCTCTTTCTTTGTAACCTTCACCTCAACGCGGTCATTATTGCTATTGACCAGAATCGGGAACTCGTTGCCATTAAGGCTACCCTGCTTGCGGAAGCTATATACGTGGTTATGACCACTCAGCATGACATCCACCTTGGCCTGGTTCAAGATGGGCAGCAGCAATCGCTTCAACTCATTGTTACCCCACCAACCGGCACTCTTCTCAAATGGGATGTGCATGAGTACAATCTTCACCGGCGCAGTCTTGAACTCTTCGCTTGCGACAGCCTGCTTTAACCACTCTGCCATCTGCTCACGATACTTATCGTAAGCTGCCGTGCCACCATACTCAATATCAGAATCGGGCTTATCCTCGCCACAATCCAGGACAAGAAATGCCGCTGGTCCGTGGAAGAACATATAGGAGGGTGTGTTGGTCTGCGTGGGGAAGAGGTTGAGAAACTCACTGTAACCAGGTCCGCGAGCCTCATGATTGCCACGCACATAGACCAGTGGGAAGTCGGGGGAGAAATTCTTTGAGGCACGCGTCATGAAACCCGACTCAATATCTGCCACCGAGCCCATAAAACTGACCATGTCGCCATTAAAGACCACAAAATCGGGTTTCGCCGCAGTAATATCCTTCGTATGGGCGTGCATGATTGAGTCACGACCGTGTATGTCATTAATCATAGTAAACGAAATCTCCTCCTTGCTCTTGTCAAATGTTCGAATAGCAAAGGGCTTGCGCGAATAGACATTGCTTGCCGTCACACGACCCAGAGGAATGGGGCTATGTCCTCTGTCATCGATACACTGCTGAAACAGACGATAACGATACACCGTACCGGGCTTAAGGTTGGTCAGTCGCACATGATGCACGTCAGAGATGATGTGACGCCCCATCAAATCCTCATAATAACGGGGGCGCTCCTCGGCATAGAACGATGACCCGTCATCGGGTGCCACCTCAACCCATCCCATGCAACGCGATGTCGATGTCCAGACGATTGTCATCTCGCTCTCGCTCACTCCCACAACCCACGGCCCACACTTGATGTCTGCAGTGCGAGGCAGTTCCTGAGCTGCTGCAAGGCATGCCAAAAGCGTTGCCACAACTACAAAAAAGACTCTTTTCATATCGGGTTAGTATTATTTTGTTCTATTCCTGAGTAGTCATTCCCTCGGCATAATCCAGGGTTATAGGTGCCTCAACAAGCGAGTCCGCAGGCTCTGCATTAACACCATTTTCCAGACTGTCAGTCACCATTGGTTGCGATAGCTGCTCTGTTTCTTTCGTTGAAAACAAATCCTCTGGCAACATCGATTTATATGTTCCAGCCCCCAGAACGGTGAACACAATGATTGCTATCACCGCCACTGCGACTACATATCCAATAACTTTCTTTACCATAGCTTACTCTTTTGAAGGCTCCCCGTCAAGCAATCTGATTGACTCAAGCAACATGTTATCAATTGGAATGATATTATAATAGAATCCGTTATCCTCAAGCACCGTATTACGGCCTATGTAGGCCCTGAGTTGCGCCTCAATAATTTTGCGGGAACGTGCTATATCACGCTGCACGGGACGCACTCCATTGCGCGATGCACAACGTATGAAATCCTGCACCATACCCTTGTCGGCATCAAGCAAAGCCTGCAACTCCTCCATGGTGGTAACAGCATTGAGCTCGGCACGATGCTTGTCGGCATAATCCAACGTGTAGCGGTAGAGAATGTTACGCCCCGACACCTCAATGTAATACTGCGTGATATCGACAGTATCCATAGGAATGAACATATCGGGCATGATACCACCCCCACCATACACAATCTTACCCTTCGGCGTGGTGTATTTCAACGAATCGGCAAAGTGGATACTGTCCGCCGAGAAGAACTCATTGTTGGTGTATCGGCGAGCCAAATCCATATCGTAATCATCCTCATGACCATTCTTATAAGGTTTCTGGATTGAGCGGCCCGTAGGCGTGTAGTAACGTGCGATGGTAAGACGCAGAGCCGAGCCATCGGCATAAGGCACCTGCTGCTGTACCAAGCCCTTACCGAATGAACGACGGCCTATGATTGTTCCACGGTCGTTATCTTGAATAGCTCCCGCCAGAATCTCGCTCGACGATGCACTGCTCTCATCGATGAGAATCACCAGTCCAAGGTCGGTGGCCATACCGCTGCCATCACTGTACTCCTTGACCTGCTGACCATTGCGGTCCTCGGTATAGACTATCAGATTACCCTCGGGCAGGAACTCATTGGCGATGAGGATTGCCTGGTCGAGGAACCCACCGGCATTGCCTCGCAAATCGAAGATGAGTCTTGTCATACCCTGCGCACGCAGCAATGCAAGGGCTCGCATAAGCTCCATGTGTGATGTGCGGGCGAACTGCGACAAGCGCACAAAACCAATCTTGTCGTTTATCATGAATGCCGCCTCGATGCTCTTGATAGGTATTGCATCACGCACAACCTCCATATCAACAAGTTCGTCAATACCCTGACGCTGCAATGAGAGTTTCACCTGCGTTCCGCGCTTGCCGCGCAGACGCTTGACAATATCGTTCTGCGGCATCTTCACGCCTGCCACCAGAGTATCATTCACCTTTATGATTCTGTCACCTGCAACAATTCCCGCCTTGGCACTTGGACCGTTGGGGATGACACTCAGAACAATGACCGTATCAGTTGCGGCATTGAAGGTCACACCTATGCCGTCAAACTCACCCTCCAGCGACTCGTTCATAGCTTGCATGTCACGTGCCGGAATATACTCGGAATGGGGGTCAAGTTCCTTCATCATCAACGGGATGACCATCTCGGTCAGAGAATCCATCGATATGGAATCAACAAACTTGTTCTCCACAAGCATGCAGGTCTGCATCAATTTATTGGGCGCGGTAAGCCCCGCACGACTGATAATAGTTCGCAACTGATTTTCAGCCTTATTGCGGCCGACAAACTGCCCCAGCAAGATTCCCAAAACAATTCCCACCGCTAATACAAGTGGGAATATGATAGTATGTTTCGAATTTTTATACATTTGTACTAAAATTTACATCTCCTCGCAGCAATTGACATACCAAGCCTGGGATGATGCGGTAATCTTAAACTTATTTTCGGTTGTTAATGGTGTAGGTAATACCCAACTTCAACTGCGACTGAATCTCTACCTTGTCCGACGCAGCTTTGTTGTAGAACATATTAACCTGCATGGTTGTGGTGAGATACTTCGCTGTGCGGATTGTTATGGTGTTTCGCCACTCTACCGTTGGATGTAGCTCAACGTGGTAAGGCTTTGCTGCGGGAGCAGGGCCTTCAGCACCAGCAGCATCCCACGCACGTTTTTCATTAAGGTAAGCATAGTAATCGTGAATCTTATTGTGGTTCACCACGTTGGTAATCCAACCGTAATAGACCGCGCAGTTGGTCCAATATTCAAACCAATTATTCTTACCCCACTTTCGAGTAAACGCAAGGTTAATCTTCGAACCTCCAGAGAATGTTGCGTGTTTGCTCATCTCAATACCAAACCAGTTGGAAGCATTCTTCTTGCGGTAGTTCTCCTCTACGAGATGATTCCATGCCACGGTTCCACTACTCGCCAAAGGGTCGAGAGTAATCTGGATAGGGAACTTCTTATTGGGTGACACATATTTGAAACCGAGTGAGAGGTCGATATAACCTGGAGCCATGAACGATGTGAGAACATTAGCGTCAATCTGGTCAAGGCGTGAGCTGTATGACTTTGAGAACTGGCTTCTGATCTTCACAAGTCCCGAATAACTCCAGTTATCCTTCATCGAACGCGAAGGCTGCGACTGCAACCAGCAGTTATCAATATTCTTGAACCAATTACCCTTCTTCGACTTATTTCCCTCGGCATCGGTCTGCTCTATACGAGTGTGGTTGTAACCGTAGTTACCCTCAAACTGGGTTGTCACGCTGAACTTATCCTTCGAATAGGTGTGTCGCATGAACAAACGCCCCGACACATTTATCGAGTTGTCACCTCCTCGGCGGTCGAGCCAGGCATCGTTATAAACCCACATCTCGGCATTAAGGCTCGTCGTAAGTTCAAGGAAATTACGCTCTTTACGAATACGCTTGCGCTCCAAGCGGTCACGAGCATCGCTTTGATAAGAGGTTGTAGTAGCAATATTTTTCATGCTGGCATTGCCAATTTTAACCTTCTCTTGCAATGATTTGTTCTTGTCTTCCACACTGAACTGAGCCCATGCTCCCGACGAAGAGAACATAACCACAAACAGAACAACTAAAAACTTTCTCATATCTTAAGATTTTATTATACGATTATAAAAAAATATTCTGACTACAAAGTTAATAAATTTCGTTTAATTAATTAAATTTGTCATAGCGAATTAAACAATTTTTACTATGAAATACTTTGGCGCACATGTGAGTGCTTCGGGTGGTGTGGAGAACGCACCCAAAAACGCTTTTGAGATAGGAGCAACAGCTTTTGCTCTCTTTACAAAAAACCAACGTCAATGGGCAGCACCAGCCCTTACGTCTCGTCAGATAGATGCTTTCCGTAAGGCTTGCGAAGAGTATGGTTATGCCCCACATCAGATTCTACCCCACGACAGCTACCTGATAAACCTTGGACACCCCGAGCAGGAGGCTCTCGAGAAGTCGCGTTCATCGTTCCTGCACGAGATGCAACGTTGCCAGGCATTGGGCCTTGACCGACTCAACTTTCACCCCGGAAGTCACCTGAAGAAAATCTCCGAGGAGGAGAGCCTGCGCCTTGTGGCGGAGTCTATCAACATTGCGCTCGACAAGACTCAGGGTGTGACTGCTGTCATTGAAAACACCGCAGGCCAGGGCTCAAATCTGGGCTACGCATTCTGGCACCTGGCATATATAATTGAACGCGTGGAGGATAAGTCACGCGTGGGCGTATGTCTTGACACATGTCACTCATTCGCTGCGGGTTACGACCTCTCAACCGATGAAGGATGCGATAAAGTCTTTGCCGAGTTTGACCGCGAGGTGGGGTTCAAATATCTAAGGGGCATGCACCTGAACGATGCCTTGAAACCTGTAGGTAGCCGTGTGGATAGGCACACTCCTATGGGTGAAGGTTTTTTGGGTATAACTCCATTCCGATACATCTCTCGTGATGCGCGTTTCGACAACATCCCACTGATTTTGGAGACTCCCGATGAAAGTCGCTGGGCAGAGGAGATTGCCGCACTGAAAGGGTTTGCTAATGGATAATAAAAAGGCTGTCTTTCGGACAGCCTTTTTATTATAATCTATCCAAGCATCTTCTTATCAACGCAACACAATCTCGGATTTCGTCATCGGTAATTACAAGCGGAGGGGATATGCGGAATGCCGTATCGCAATAGAGGAACCAATCGCTCAAGATGCCTTCCTCGATAAACAAATCCATTAAACGATAGAGTTTCTGACTATCACCAAGTTCCACTGCCATGAGCAGACCGCTACGACGTATCTCCTTAACGGCTGGATGGTCCTTGAGCAGCTCGACATACATCGCACCCTTTCGCTCGACATCCTCCACAATCTTATTATCCTGCAAGAATTTCATGGCAGCCAAACCTGCTGCGCAGCAAACCGGATGACCGCCAAATGTGGTTATATGACCCAATACGGGTTCACTCATAAGTGACGACATAATATCGCCACTTGCCACAAACGCTCCAAGAGGCATGCCACCACCCAATGCCTTTGCAAGACATACTATGTCGGGTGTAACACCATACTTCTGCATGGCAAACATCTCGCCCGAGCGACCCATACCCATCTGTATCTCATCGAAGATTAGCAGCGCACCCACCTCATCGCAACGCTTGCGCAGAGCCTCAAGGTAACCCTTATCGGGGACTCTCACGCCAGCCTCGCCCTGCACGGGCTCACACAGCACACATGCCGTGCGGGTGGTAATCTGCGCCAAATCCTCCAACGAGTTGAAATCTATGGCTCGCGTATCGGGTAGAAGTGGTCGGAAAGCACTCTTCCACTCCTCGCCCTCGGGTTCTCCCATCATGCTCATAGCTCCGTGCGTTGAGCCGTGATATGCTCGGCGCATTGATATCATCTCGGTACGGTGAGTATAGCGTTTGGCAAGTTTCAAAGCCCCCTCAACGGCCTCGGCTCCCGAATTAAGGAAATAGACCGTATCAAGCGGTGCGGGCAATGTGGTTGCCAACAGTCGGGCAAACTCCACTTGCGGACGCTCCACCATCTCACCATATACCATGATGTGCATGTACTCGGCCGCCTGTCGCTGCACCGCCTCAACCACATCCTTATTGCCATGGCCCACATTATTTACCGACACTCCCGACACCAGGTCGTAGTAGGGTTTTCCCTCGGGTGTATAGAAAAAGACTCCCTCGGCACGCGCCACCTCAATGAGCTGCGGAGCGGGAGAGGTCTGCGCCACATGACGCAAAAACTGCTTACGTAATATCTCGTTCATAGTCACAATGGGAATTGACGTTCCAAAATACGCTCCGAGTCCTTCACCGATGACATAACCCAGCGAAACAGCAACTCCTGATGCTCATCGCCAGTCAAACGCCAGTCAATAGCAGGCGACAGGCGCATACGCTGCGACAGCATGTAGATAAGGATTGCTGCCGAGGCCGACACATTCAGACTCTCGACCATGCCGCACATGGGGATGCGCAGATATTCATCTGCCGCCTCGATAATTTCGTCCGACACACCGGCATGCTCGGTGCCAAACACCAGACAGAAGGGAGCCTTCTCGACATCAAAAGTCTCGGGCGTACAACTCTCACGATGAGGCGTGGTGGCCACAATGCGATAACCCGCCGCTTTGAGCGTTGATATAGCCTCGGTGGTGGATGGGTGACGTGTGATATCAACCCACTTGTCCGTACCTCGCACGATGTTCACATTGGGAGAAAACTTGCACACGGTCTCCACGGTATGCAAATCCTGCAATCCGAAAGCCTCGCAGTGACGCACCAGAGCGGAAGCATTCTGCGGGTGAAAAGTATTCTCGGTAAGGATTGTCATATAACGGGTACGCTCGTTAAGGGTGCGTCGCAACACCTCAACGCGCTCCTCAGTCAAAAAGCCCATCATATACTCCATGCGTGCGGCATACCACTCCCGGTCATGTCCGCTGCAATATTTCTTTAATCTACTTGCGATACTTGTCATCTTCATCCATAATTTTCAGGTAACTTTCATAGCGTGGATAAGCTATTTCGCCACGCTTAACAGCTTCAACTACGGCACAATGTGGCTCGTGAGTATGTGAGCAGTTATAGAATCGGCAGTCGGGCAGATAACGCATCATCTCGGGGAAATAATGCGCCAGCTCGGCATCATCAATATCTATCAATCCAAAGCCCTTAATACCCGGAGTGTCAATGATATAACCACCCTCTGCCAGGGGATACATAGTCGAGAATGTGGTAGTGTGCTTACCCTTGTGGTGACTCTGCGAAATCTCACCCGTCTTGATATCCAGCCCGGGCTCAACGGCCGCAACCAGAGTGGACTTGCCCACGCCTGAATTACCCGACAAAAGAGTAGTCTTTCCGCGCAACAACTCCCGCACCTGTTCAACACCTTCACCCTGGGTTGCCGACACCTCTATAATCCTATATCCGGCACTCTCATAAATGGCGTGAAACTCCTCGACAGCCTCCATATGCTCGCGTGCCAAATCTATCTTGGCAAGCAAAATGGTGACGGGCACCTTATACGCCTCGCATGTTACGAGAAATCTATCTACAAACTCAAGAGCTGTTTCGGGCGAGAAGAGTGTCACTACCAACAGAGCCTGGTCGATGTTTGAGGCGATGATATGCGACTCCTTCGAGAGGTTCGATGCTCGGCGGATGATGTAGTTGCGGCGTGGCTCAATCGCAGAGATTACATATCCACCCTGCTCGTCATCTTCAACCCTCACCCAGTCACCTACAACAACAGGATTAGTAGAACGCACACCCTTCAGGCGCAACTTTCCCCTAATACGGCACTGCAACATACGACCCTCACTTTGAACTTCGTACCAGCTACCCGTAGAACGCATTACAAGACCTAATACACTATTTGCCATAGACTTATCTGTTTAACATTTCAGAAGCTGCATTATGGAAATATGGAGTCAGCCAATCGATGACATTCACCAACGGAGAGAATAGGTGTGACTGCTCAATAGTTGCAGGCTCCACCAACGTATAGTTAGCATTCAGCGCCGCAAACCACGAGAACAATACACCCACCACCAAACCAATCTTCAACACCGAAAAGAGGATTCCCAACACTATATCGGCAACACCCAAACCCGTCAGTCGCAGCACGGCACGCAACAAATATCCTCCAACAATAATTGCAATCAACGACACAACGAAAATCGCCAAGAATCCTACAATGGAGGCTGTAGCACCACTCAAGCCAAGCATGGAACCCACTGCCACGCCACACTTTGTTGCGATAAAAAATCCGGCAGCAACGGCAAACAAAGAGACCAACTGCAACAAAAAACCTTTGCGCCATCCGTTAAACACCGCCCAGGCCAGAGCTATATAAATTATCACGTCAAATACGTTCATTGTATATATGGGCTTATTATTAGTCTAAAAACAACCGAAATTATTAAAATATCGCACGAAGTTAGCTATTTTTTTTGATTATTAGTATCTTTGCAAAAAGGAATTTGAAATAATACTCCTTCATGCGGTGGCATATGCTCCAGCAACGAAGGCTTTTATAGATTACGGTTATTACTATGAGGAAATTTGTTACGACATTCATAATGATGATAATATGCTACACAACTGTAGCACGACAAGTATTTTCGCTCAACGACGAGTGGTTATTCTTCTATAAGACTGAAACAAGCAGTGATACTGCTCGACGCATATCACTGCCCCACACATGGAATCTTGATGCCTTGTCGGGTCAAGGAGAGTACTTCAAGACCACAGCCAATTACACTCGCACATTGTTCATTCCTAAAAATTGGGAGCAGAAGCGTCTGTTTATAAAATTCTACGGTGTGCAGAGCGTTGCTGACGTGTTTGTAAATGGCCACCATGTGGGTGAACACCGTGGCGGTTGGACTGCTTTCACCTTTGAAATCACCAAGCACTTGAGATTTGGCGAAGATAACTCTGTGGTAGTGGTGGTGAACAATGCCTACCAAAATGATGTACTTCCAACATCATCGGAGCTAAACCTCTATGGAGGTATCTACCGCGATGTGGAACTTATTGTCACCGAGCAGACCACCATCTCGCCTCTGCATTATGGCTGTGACGGAGTACTCATTCACCAGAACAACGTCACCGACACGGTGGTTGATGCCACGGCTGCAGTGTGGGTTACATCCACAACCGACAAGTTATGCGACCTCTACATATCGGTACGTGGCCCTTATGGTGACGTTGTATATTCACGTTACCTAAAGGAGCAGATTAAGCCTAACGAGCCTATCAACATCCCATTCCGCTTGGAGGAGCCATTGCTATGGAGTTGTGACGAGCCAAACATGTATAGTGTAAGTGTATCTATAGGACGTAGGCATGAGGATGAGGTTGTAGTAAACACCGGATTCCGCAAAATTGAGGTCAGCGCAAAGCACGGACTAAAGATTAACGGCGAGAGAATAAAGGTTAATGGTGTAACACTTCATCACGACAGAGCCGTAGTAGGTAGTGCCTTGCGTTCGCGCCACTACGATGAGGATATGGAGAAGATACGCGACATCGGAGCAACAGCCATACGCTCGGCAACCGCGCCCCATGCGCAGTACCTCTACGACATGTGTGATAACAACGGTATGTTGGTGTGGATTGACACTCCATTCACGCGTGCTCCATATTTGAGCGACTTCTCATACTTTGCCACACAGCGTTTCCACGACAATGGCATCCAGCAATTGCGTGAGACAATATTACAGAACTACAATCACCCTTCGGTGGTGATGTGGGGCATATACTCACTCGTGTGGATGCGAGGTGATGACGTACTGGGCTTTGTAAAGGAGCTAAACTCTACAGCCAAGCTTCTGGATGCATCACGCCCCACGGTAGCGTGCAGCAACCAGGATGGAGATATCAACTTCGTTCCCGACCTCATCGTATGGCAGCAAAACCTGGGTTGGGATAAGGGAGCTATCAAAGACCTTGCTATTTGGAACGAGAAACAACACACAGAGTGGGGACATCTACGCTCGGCTGTGGCTTATGGCGAGGCCGGCTCAATACAGCAGCAGGCAAACTCCTCGCTCAAACCTCTGGATATTGACAAACGTTGGTCTCCCGAACGTTGGCAAACTGAATTCCATGAAGGATATGTACAATATCTCAATCAGGACTCTATATACTGGGGTATGTGGATAAACAATATGTTTGATTTTGGCTCTGTACGCCATGAGGATGGTATCTCACGCAAGGGTCTTGTCACATTTGACCGTAACGACGAGAAAGACTCTTACTACCTCTATCGTGCGCTATGGAACAAACAGAGCCCAACTCTACACATCACCGACAAGCGTCGCAATATCCGCATGGATACCATCCAGCAGATAAAGTTCTACTCATCAGCAAAAGAGGCTCCTATAATGCTGGTCAATAAGGATACCGTCAATGTCAAGGAGTTTGCGCCCAAGATGTTCATATCAGACTCCATTATCATGCATGGCAACAATACGATAGTCGTAAAGGCCGGCGAGCTACACGACAAGCAGATTATTACAATTGGCAACACATTAAAATCTCGCCAATAGCACTGCGACCTTCGCACATCAACAAATCCAGCACCGAGAGATTAGGCTGGAAGGGCATGCGGTCGGAGAAGACTTGGAAATAGGGTTCGGCAACAAATGTCGAATCCTTTTTTTGTTTGGGCCTGAGGTCTAAATCGCCCTCGCACGCCTCAACATATTGCGCAGAGGTTACAGGGTGAGAGTCTGAGCCTAACAAACGCAGCAAGACATCTAAGTACTCCATGTTATAATCCACCAAATAACGCCACTCGCGTGTATAGAATGGCTCTATATAAGGGGCAAAATGGTCAAAATATGGCGACGACTTATAGGCCGACAAGATTGACACCCAATGCTGGTGCTGCCATCTTTTCGAGTAGTCTATCTTCACATCCTGCATGCGCTGGCGGGGACGATTGGCATTCTCAACATGCACGGTGAGTTGCATAACCCCATTTGCGGTAAGTATAGAACCTCGATTTCGCTCCGAGCGTTTGATGAAGTTCTCGCCCATATCAATCACGCAATCCTCACGCAGCAGACGTGCTACATACTCTACCGAAGGCAGATAGGAAGAGGGTAATATTACCATAATTACAGTTTTTTGCACACCATCACAACCCAACCGTCCGACACTCTATGCTGCGTCTTCACCATACTCCACTGCGCAGCACACTGCTCAACAGCCTCAGCATCCTCATCAAGAAATCCGCTCATGGCTATCCAGCCGTCACGCTCAAGCAATAGAGAAAACTTCTCCATCATGGATTGTAAGATGTTACGATTTATGTTCGCTAATATAAAATCAAACTTTTCACCCTGCACGACATCTATTGAGCCGACACGCACATCCACACTCTCGGCGACACCACTCAATGCAATGCTGTCGCGACAACTGTCACACGCCCAATCATCAATATCCACAGCCACCATCTTCCTCGCGCCGCACTTAAGTGCCACTATCGCCAGCACACCCGTTCCGCAACCCATATCAAGTCCCGATAAAGACTCAACACCCTGCTCGGCAATGGTTGCCGACATAAGAGCTGTTGTAGAGTGATGTCCCGTACCAAACGACATGCGTGGAGCAATGACAATGTCTAAACTACCATCCTTTGCCAAATGATGGGCAGCACGTATGCGAATGGGTGTTTCGCCATCAATATCAACGGGTTCAAAACCACTCTCCCACTCCTGATTCCAATTCTGTGGCTCAACATCTCGGACTGTAAACTCGAGCTCCTGTTGGCGAAGTATTGCCTCCACCTCGAAGCGAGATTCTGCCCATGCTGAGAGTTGAATGTATGAGAGCAACCTACCCTCCTGCTCATCAAATGCCTCGAAAGCATAGTCCGACAACAGGGCCATCACAATCTCCGACTCCTGAGCATCGGCAACAGAAATATTAAGTTCGACATATTCCATATTATGTAAAATTTCACTACTTTTGCATTGGCATTCCGCCACAGCACAAAGTTAGCAAGAATATGGCAGATTATACTAAAAGATGGCAGGAAATTTCACGTGGCTACCGCAGCCACATGCGACTGGGGAAACACCTCTCGGACAACACCATTGAGTCGTATATGCGGGATTTGGCCCAATTTGCACACTACATACTGCGCATGTATGATGTGCCTCCCAAGAAGGTCGAGCGCGAGATGATTGAACATTACATGGGCTGGCTCTACGACAACAACAAGCAGAAGAGTTCTCAGGCGCGTGCCTTGAGTGGCATAAAGAGTTTCTTCAACTACCTGCTTTTGGAGGAGCTGATAGACTCCTCGCCTGCCGAGTTTATCGAAGCACCAAAGGCCCACCGCCACCTGCCCGACACACTCTCAATCGAGGAGATTGACCGTATCATAAACTCTATAGATACAGCCACAACCAAAGGAGTTCGCGACCGTGCCATTCTGGAATTACTCTACTCGTGCGGCCTACGTGTGTCGGAGTTATGTAATCTAAAACTTGGTGATTTGTTATTTGGTGAAGGGTGCATACGCGTTGTGGGCAAGGGCAACAAGCAACGTCTCGTGCCCGTCAGCAGCATTGCTCGCGAACGCATATTGCTCTACAAAGAACAGCGCAAAGCGGCCACACCGAGCGAAGATACACTATTTCTGAATAATCGTGGCAAGCGACTGACACGTGTGATGATATTCACCATCATCAAGCAAGCTGCGCAACGTGCAGGCATAGAGAAGAGCATCAGCCCCCACACCTTCCGCCACTCATTTGCCACCCATCTGCTTGAAGGAGGTGCGAACATTCGTCAGGTGCAGGAACTGCTCGGCCATGAAAATATCCTCACCACCGAGATTTACACCCACCTCGACAACCGCCATCTGCGCGAAACCCTGGAAGAGCATATGCAGTTGGAATAAAACAAAATCTACAGGACATTGTAAAAAAATGCAGTAACCACTTGCGGTTACTGCATTATTAATATCAGGAAAACTCTTACCTTTACTTCAGTTCGATTGAGTTCAGCATATCAAGACGGCCCTCGTTAATCTGCTTAACGATAAGCTCGCCGAAGAGAGTGTTCTGCCATGCGAACCATGGGCGGGTGAAGTTCTTTGGGTTATCCACGTGGAATGACTCGTGCATGAAACCTGTGCCGGCATCGGTACGCATAAGTTGCTCGACACACCACTTAATCTCCTGCTCGCAGTCGCTTGTGAATGCCTTCATCATAAGGCTCATAGGCCATGCCATGTCGTAACCGATGTGTGGGCCACCGATGCCCTCACCCTTCTCGCCACGGAAGAAGTATGGGTTGCTCTCGCTCCACACAAAGCGGCGTGTGTTGGCGTAAATCTCCTCGTCAATAACCTCGGGATTGAGATACTTCATGGCCAGAAGGCTTGGGACGTTGGCATCATCCATACAATAGTAGTTACCGAAACCATCCACCTCGAAAGCGTAGATATCACCGAACTCGGGATGAGGATATACGGCATACTTCTTGAGTGCCTCACTAACCTCGTCTGCCAATGCAGTACACTCTGCCGCCAGCTCCTTGTTTTTGTTTACCTTGGTCAAAATCTCGGCAGCCTTGTTCAGCACCGACACTGCGAAGAAATTTGAAGGCACCAGGAACTGCAAAACCGTAGCATCGTCAGATGGGCGGAAGCTCGAAACTATCAGTCCAACAGGATTCACAGGCGAGCCCAGGCCATTGTTTGACAATGTATCAAACTGACGCTCGGTGCGGCGCATGAACTTATATGGACCATTACCATCCTTGCGCTGCTGCTCCTTGAAGGTCTTCAGTACATTGGTGATGGCCTGCAACCACTGCTCATCAAAAATCGACGCATCTCCCGTAATCATCCAGTAGTAGTATGCCAAACGTATAGGATAGCACAATGAGTCAATCTCATACTTGCGCTCGTGCAACTCGGGCTTCATATCGGTCATATCCGACATCCACTCACCCGGTTTCGCACCATCGTTGAAAGCATTGGCATAAGGGTCAATGTTGATGGACATCAGCTGGCGACGTATAACGCCTGCAAGCATAGCCTTGAGTTCGGCATCATCGTTTGCGAACTGAACATAAGGCCACACCTGCGCACCAGAATCGCGCAACCACATAGCATGGATATCACCCGTATAGACAAATGTATCATCCTTGCCATCAAGTTTACGGTAGTGTACCGTAGTATCAAGCGTATTTGGGAAGCAGTTTGAGAACATCCAGGCCAGACGCTCGTTTGTAAGCATGCCCTTCACCTTCTCAATCTCGGCCTCGATAGCCTTTGATATAAAAAGACGGTCCTCAACAGCCGGACGCTGACATACATACTTTCCATCCTGCATCGGAGCCGCATCAAGAGCTACGTTTGAATAGTCTGTCAAGGTCTCCGCCGGGCCAGCGCAACATCCCTCACACTTTGGAGCTTTCTCACCGCACGCCACGCATGAAAGCATAGCAACCGCTACTGCTAAATAAAAAAATTGGTTAAACTTCATAGTTTGAATTATTTTAAGTTATAAATTTTCTCAAAGATATATCTTTTTATTTTATCTCGCCAATTTTCAGAAAATTATTTACCCCAAGTTATTAGATTCTGATATGTATTTCATATCTTTGCAAGACCCCACATGCGGAGAAGGCTAAAAATTGAGATTATGGATATCACAAAATATGCACGACGTCAATCGCACGAGGTACGCATAGCCGATTGCACGATTGGCAGCAACCACCCCATTGCCATACAGTCAATGACCAACACCCCCACATCCGACACCTCAGCCAGCGTGGCACAGGTGGAGCGCATTGCCAAAGCGGGTGCCGAGATTGTACGTCTGACGGCGCAGGGAAAGCGCGAGGGCGAAAACCTCGCCAACATCATGACCGAGCTGCGTCAGAAGGGATGCAAAGCTGCCATTGTGGCCGACATACACTTCGTGCCCGAGGTGGCTGCCATAGCGGCTCAATATGTTGATAAGGTACGCATCAACCCGGGCAACTACCGTACATCAAACGGCGAACTCGAGGCTCTCATAGCACAGTGTCGTGAGCGCGGTGTGGCGTTGCGCATAGGTGTGAATCATGGGTCGTTGGCAAAACGCATTTTTGACGAGTGGGGCGACACTCCCGAGGGTATGATTGTTTCGGCTATGGAGTTCCTGCGCGTATGCCAAAAAGAGAAATTTGACCAAGTGGTGGTGTCTATGAAATCGAGCAACACACGTGTAATGGTACACGCCTACCGTATGCTGGCGGAGGCCATGGAGGCCGAGGGCATGACCTACCCAATACACCTCGGCGTAACGGAGGCTGGCAACGGTATCGAGGGGCGAATAAAGAGTGCCGTAGGCATTGGAGCATTGCTCGCTGACGGCATCGGTGACACAATACGCGTATCGCTCACCGAAGCTCCCGAGAATGAGGTTCCCGTAGCGCGCATGCTCACGCAGCACTATGCCATACGTGAGGGAGAGTTTGACGTAGCACATCCTGAGCGTTACCATCCGACAGAGTTCGTACGCCGCAGCAATATTACAACACCAATCACTCACGACGAGATTGGGGACGGATTCATGGTAATAGAGTCTCACACATCAAACCCCACGGCAGAGCTGCGCGCAGCAATACTTTCGTTGGAGGATGAAAAGCAACCTGTGGTTGTAAAGTGTCGTTACGAGCAGACCGATATAGAGGAGGTGGCGATAAAGGCCGCAGCCGACCTGGGTGTGCTGTTCTTGGATGGCCTGGCCGATGGTATCTGGGTGGATGCTCCCGAGCTTGAGGCGGAGCAGGTGAAACAGATTGAGCTCATGATTCTTCAGGCGGCACGTGTACGTTTCTCGCAGACCGAGTATATAGCCTGCCCAAGTTGTGGGCGCACGCTCTATGATATTGAGAAAACCCTCGCACAAATAAAGAGTCGCACCTCGCACCTCAAAAATCTGAAGATTGGAATCATGGGCTGCATAGTGAACGGCCCAGGAGAGATGGCAGATGCCGACTATGGATATGTGGGAGCTGCCGCAGGCCGCATCACACTCTACAAGGGACGTGAGGTCGTTGAACGCAACATCCCGCAGGAGGAGGCCATAGAACATTTAATTGAGTTAATCAAACTTAATGGCGATTGGCAGGAGCCCGAGTAAACGATGGCAGGCAGTGCAATGAAGAGATACACGTCACGCGGTGTGGTGCTGGGAACAATCAAGTATGGCGACAAGGGCTTGGTTGTGCAGATGCTCACATCCACACATGGCCGCCAGAGTTACATGGTGCAGGGACTTGGCTCACGCCGTGGCCACGGCAAGATGGCACTCTTCCAGCCCATGTTCGCCCTGGAGTTTGAGGGGCTGGAGTCGCAACGCATGCAGATGCACCGCCTGGGCGAGGTACACAACGGCATCCTACTGCAATCCATACCTTTTGATATAAAAAAATCGACCATAGCTCTGTTTATGGCAGAAGTTTTGCACCGCCTGGTCAAGGAGAGTGAGGCAAATGATATGTTGTTTGACTTCGTTTGGGGCTCGGTCGAAGCTTTAGACCTTGCCACCGAAGGCATAGCAAACTTCCACCTGTGGTTTCTCTCGCACCTGTGTCGCTTTCTGGGATTTTCACCCGGCAACGACTACACCCCACAAGCGTGGTTTAACATTGCTGAGGGTATGTTCACCACACAGAAACCACCCCGCGAATATTGCATAACACAGGAAAATGCACTCATCCTCCGCGATATGTTGGAGTGTGATGTGCGTTACATAGCCGAGATAGGACTTAACCGCCACCAACGAGTAGATTTTCTCTCTTCTCTGGTGAATTACTACGGCTATCATCTCGACACTATCAACTCCGTACAATCAATAAGGATTTTACAGGAGGTTTTTTAATAGTGAAGTATATCGTTTATTCGTTTATTGCGCTCCTTATCTTCGGAGCCCTGGTCATAGATTACTATGACGACAAAAACATTTATGCCATGCGTCAGGTTACAGCGGCCGAGCAGCAGACTCGCCGTTGGCAGAGTGGCGACACCCTGTGGTATGAGTTGGACTCACTGCCAACGTATCCGTCCGCCGCGGAACGCGATTCGCTACAACTGATGTGGGACACGCTGCACGGCGATTGGCACCCACCATTATCCTATGACAATGTGCACAAACCCTTATTACAGCTGCCCGCGAGCTCGCAGACCTCGTTCCATATACCTTATTGGAATGTCTATCGACGTTCATTTACCCACTGGGGCATAACATTCTCCACAGGGCAGGGCAATCCGCACAACCCCTATCCTGCGTCAAATGCCTTGGACGCTACGGTCACCTCACACCCACTAAATCGCCCCAGATAACCACGCAATTGGTGGATTTAGAATATTTTTACTACTTTAGTACACGATTAGAATCATTAACACTGTACTACATGGAGGTTATTAGTCATTTTTTTCGTGAGTGGGCTGAATCGATACTCTTGCAATTAGGATTCTCAATAGATACAGCCAGCGTCCTGAATCGTTGGATTATCCTATTGATAATCATACTCTTTGCGCTTTGCATCGACACCGTAATACGCATGGGCGTATCACGGCTGTTGCAACAGATAGCAAGCCGCACAAAAGCAACATGGGACGACCATCTGTTTGACAAGGTGGTCATCAGGCGTATGTGCAACTTCATCACTCCGACCATCATATACATACTGCTGCCAATAGCATTCCTAACAAATGACGGCAGCAGCGATGGCATGCACTTAATAGTGAAACGAGTGGTGGAGGTGTATATGGTCATCACCTGCATACGCTTTATAAACACGCTACTGAAGGTATGCTTTAATATTGCCGAACAACATCCCGCATGGCAGGGCAAACCAATAAAGGGGCTGATGCAGACCGTGCAAGGTATTGTCATCGGCATCGGACTCATATTGGTGGTATCCATACTCATAGACAAGTCGCCCACACTGCTGCTCACAGGACTGGGTGCATCGGCAGCCGTGCTGATGCTGATATTCAAGGACAGCATTCTGGGTCTGGTGGCAGGTGTACAGCTCTCGGCGAACAACATGCTAAAGGTGGGTGACTGGATTTCGCTGCCCAAGCGAGGCGTGGATGGCGAGGTAGAGGAGGTGTCGCTCACCACAATCAAGATTAGGGCGTGGGACAAAACTTTGCAGATGTTGCCTCCCTACCTGCTTATCAGCGAGCCTTTCGACAATTGGCAGGCTATGCGCTCATCGGGCGGACGCCGCATAAAACGCTCGCTCAACATCGACATGACAACTATACGTCTGGCCGATGAACCATTTATCGAGTCACTGCGCAAGAACGACATAAGCCGCAAATTGATTGAGTCCATATCTACACAAAGTCTTGAAGGTGGTACACTCACCAACCTCGACCTATTTATGCGATCGGTGAATGATTATCTGCTGCACCATCCACGCGTGAACCCAAACATGATGGTCATGGTTCGCCAGCTGCAACCTTCGCAGTGGGGACTTCCAATCGAACTATACTGCTTCTCGGCCGATGTGAATTGGGTACCGTATGAGAACCTTCAGACCGAAATAATATCATACGTGGTGGCCATTGCTCCTCTGTTTGGATTGAGAATGTATCAGGCTCCTTCGGGCATGGATTTAAGAGGATAAAAAAATTCCGAGACTTGAATCTCGGAATTTTTCTTTTCTACTCCAAAGGCCTTGCTATGGAATCTTACTTAGCCAACTCGTAAGCCTTGGTGGTGGTATAATACTTCGCCTTCATGTGTGAACGCTCCCACGCAGGAATCTCACCCGCCGCAAGATAACCAAGATATACCTTCATCACAGAGCTGAAACGCATCTCGTGAGTCTTGACAATAGATGCAGGGATTACCACCTGCCACTCGTTGTTGTTAATCCAGCGTATGTCAAGGTCGGGATACTGCTTGTGAATGCTCTTAAGCGATGAGCGCAACGTAGCCTCAAACGCCTCGGCATCGTCGGTCTTGCTGACCACATACAGCATAGGTTTGTAACCCTGCTCTTAGTTATTAGAGCTGAAGCTTTTGACAATGTCAACAGCTTACTGCTCGTTGTTGGTTACGGCCATGTAACGCTGGGTAGCAACCTTTACAC
>JAFOHD010000111.1 GCA_017421945.1 Alistipes sp.
TAATCCGCGAGCCCAAGGAGGTTTGCAGACGAGTATCCCGAGCGGTGGCTTCGCCCTTTAGCTGCTGGTCATATGGGGTATCATCTTTTAAGGGATAGTGCGTTATGTGTCTCGGTTAGCGTGCGAAAATTTAGAGGCTGCGGCAAAAGGTTAGGCTGTCTGTGGCCATCCTGCGCAAGAGGATTAATCGCAGAATAAACGTGTAGAAAGCTTTTGGGTTCCAGGTTTGGACGCGGGTTCGACTCCCGCCACCTCCACTTTTTGATGGGCCCTTATCGAATAAAGAGTCGAAATCCGAGATTTCGCAATCAAAAAGTCTTTGTTCGAACACCCCACCTAAATCCTCCCCTATCCGTAGTGGAGGACTTTTTTTTACATCGCGCAGCAATCTTTCAACCTCGCCATGAATCGTGTTCGATTCTCGCCCGCCGAGAGTATGTTATTGCGAGGAGGTCGTAAGACAGACGTGGCATTTTATTTACGACATCAGTTATTATGCAATCCCTAAAATTAAATGTCTAAAACGGTTCGATTTATAATATTTTTGTTATATTTGTAAGTTGTAGAAAGTAATATAATGCTATGGAGAAAAATAGTTGCGTTGTAGAGCTGAAAGATGTGTCGGTTTATCATACCGATTGGAATTCGCGTCAGTTGAAACGGAGTGATGAATTGGTGCTGTCGGATGTAAATCTGAAGGTTAAAGCGGGTGAAATGGTCTATTTCATAGGTCGTGTAGGTAGCGGAAAAAGCACCTTACTTAAAACTTTATATGCCGAGGTTCAACTACTTGAAGGAGAAGGATATGTTGTTGGTATGAATTTGCGAAAATTACGAAACAAAGATATACCATATTTACGTCGTAGGATGGGCATTGTTTTCCAAGATTACCAGCTTCTTGACGACCGTAATGTGTTCTACAATCTCTACGATGTGATGAAGGCCATAGGATGGAAAAACGAGGCCGACATGCGTCGGCGCATAGACGAGGTGTTACGCTTGGTGAACCTGGACAACAAGGCTTACAAAATGCCTCATGAGCTTTCGGGCGGCGAGCAGCAACGATTGGTTATTGCGCGTGCGCTGTTAAACTCCCCACGACTGATTTTAGCAGATGAACCTACAGGAAATCTTGACCCCATTACGGCAGATGAGATTATGCAGTTGTTTAAGGATATTACAGCCAAGGGGTGTGCTGTCATCATGTCAACGCATAACACAGCCCTTATTGAGCAGTATCCGGCGCGCACGATAATGTTTTCAAAAGGACATATTGCTGAAATCGATATAGAAAAGAGTTTCGCTGATTAAAAAAAGCGCATATTGATTTGGATAAATCAATAAAAAAGCATATTTTTGTACGTTTTAATACTGCAAATAAATAATGAGTACCGAACAGGAAATTATCAAGAAAAACGAAGAAGAATATTCGGCGTCCAACATTCAAGTTCTTGAAGGTTTGGAGGCAGTGCGCAAGCGTCCAGCCATGTACATTGGTGACATCGGCGAGAAGGGTCTTCACCACCTCGTATATGAGGTTGTTGATAACTCTATCGATGAGGCTTTGGCAGGCTTTTGCGACAATATCGAAGTTACAATCAATGAAGATAACTCTATCACTGTAAAAGATAATGGTCGAGGTATCCCAACCGACTTCCACGAGAAAGAGGGCAAGTCGGCTTTGGAGGTTGTTTTGACCGTATTGCATGCCGGAGGTAAGTTTGACAAGGGCAGCTACAAGGTATCGGGCGGTCTGCACGGTGTGGGTGTATCGTGTGTGAACGCACTCTCTACCCTGCTTGTTGCCGAGATTCACCGTGGTGGTAAGATTTACAAGCAGACTTACAGTCAGGGCGTACCAACGTCAAAGGTTGAGATTATGGGCGATTGCGAGGACAGAGGTACATCTGTGACATTCAAGCCAGACCCAACAATTTTTACTCACACCACCGAGTACAAGTACGACATTCTGGCAAATCGTCTGCGTGAGTTGGCATTCCTTAACAAGGGCATCCACCTCACCCTCACCGACAAGCGCAAGCAGGATGAGGAGAGTGGCGAGTACCTGAGCGAGCATTTCTACTCAAAGGATGGTTTGATGGAGTTTGTTCAGTATCTTGACACTACACGTGGCGAGCCTATCATCGAGAATATCATCTATATCGACACCGAGAAGAATGGTGTTCCAGTGGAGGTGGCAATGCAGTATAACAACTCTTATTCAGAGAATGTTCACTCATATGTAAACAATATCAACACCATTGAGGGTGGTACTCACCTTACAGGTTTCCGCACAGCTCTCACTCGTACACTTAAGAAGTACGCCGACGAGTCGGGTATGCTCTCAAAGATTAAGTTTGAGATTTCGGGTGACGACTTCCGTGAGGGTCTGACTGCCGTAGTATCTGTGAAGGTTGCCGAGCCTCAGTTCGAGGGTCAGACCAAGACAAAGCTCGGTAATGACGAGGTGGCAGGTGCTGTAAATGGTGCTGTGGCTTCGGCATTGGCTCTATATCTTGAGGAGCATCCAAAGGATGCCAAGGCTATTGTTCAGAAGGTTATCCTGGCCGCTACCGCTCGTCATGCAGCACGCAATGCCCGCGAGGCCGTGCAGCGCAAGACTCCACTTTCAGGTGCAGGTCTGCCAGGCAAGCTGGCCGATTGCTCAAGCCGCGACCGTTCTATCGCCGAGATTTTCTTTGTCGAGGGAGATTCTGCGGGTGGTACAGCCAAGCAGGGCCGTGACCGCAACTTCCAGGCAATCATGCCTTTGCGTGGTAAGATTTTGAACGTAGAGAAGGCCTTGGAGCATCGCATGTGGGAGAACGAGGAGATTAAGAACATGTTTATTGCTTTGGGTGTTACCATTGGCACACCTGAGGATAGCAAGGCTCTGAATCTTGAGAAACTGCGTTACGATAAGATTATCATCATGACCGATGCCGACGTCGATGGTGCTCATATTGCTACATTGATGCTTACATTCTTCTTCCGCAAGATGAAGGAACTTATTGAGAATGGACATATTTACATCGCTACCCCACCATTGTACCTTGTCAAGAAGGGTAACACCGAGCGTTATTGCTGGACCGAGGCCGAGCGTGACGAGTTGGTTGAGCAGATGGGTGCCAAGGGAATACACATCCAGCGATACAAAGGTTTGGGTGAGATGAACGCCCAGCAGTTGTGGGACACTACGATGAATCCTGACACACGTATCCTGCGTCAGGTAAGCATCGAGAACGCTGCCGAGGCTGATAGAATATTCTCAATGCTCATGGGAGATGACGTGCCACCACGTCGTGAGTTTATCGAGAAGAATGCTTGCTATGCAGATATTGATGCGTAAGCATTGAGATAATAATAGTAACGCCATCCTCCGTTTGGGAAGATGGCGTTTTTCTTTTTTTTGATGGCTGATGTTTAAGCCATGTCGGACATATGTTCAATGAGGATTTTGCTGCCAATCAATATCAGAACACACCCACCAAGAATCTCGGCGCGTGACTTATATCTGCATCCGAACATATTACCTATGCGCAGGCCAATCATTGACAGAATCATGGTTATGACTCCCACGACAGCCATTGTCATCCATATATTTGCCCCAAGAAATGCCAGCGATACTCCAACAGCCAGGGCATCTATGCTGGTGGCAACAGCCAGCAGGAACATTTGTCGCGAGGAGAAATCCCTGCCCGACTTGCAGTCGCACTCCTCTTTCGATGTTGCCTCACGAATCATATTCACGCCTATCAAACCAAGCAAAATAAAAGCTATCCAATGGTCGATATGACTCACGAGCGATGAGAAGCTTACGCCGAGCATATAACCCACCAAAGGCATCAGTGCCTGAAACCCACCAAACCACAACCCCACACTCATTGAGTGGCGCAATTTGATGCGTTTGACAGACAATCCTTTGCCTATGGATACCGCAAAAGCATCCATAGCAAGGCCAAAGGCGATTATTATAATCTCGGCAATACCCATATTACAAACCTGTTATTTTCTTTATTTCATTGAGCTTGTTAAGTGCCTCAATAGGCGTTAGGGTATTTATATCCAAGCCCTTTATCTGGTCGCGTATCTGAACCAATACGGGGTCGTCAAGCTGGAACATCGAGAGTTGCATATTACCCTGCTGCGCCACATCGGCAACCTGACGTGCCGAGGGTTGTCGCTTGCGGCGGCGTGAAGGGGCCGCAGGTACATCCTCGTTCTCCTTATCTTTTATTTCGTTATTGCCATATACCGTCTCAAGATTAGTCAGAATCTCATTGGCTCGGCTGACAATAGATGCGGGCATGCCTGCCATGCGTGCTACGTGTATTCCGAATGAGTGTTCGGTACCTCCTCGCATCAGTTTTCGCAGGAACACAATTGTGTTATCAACCTCACGTACGGCAACATGATAATTCTTTATGCGCTCAAACAGCTGCTCCATCTCATTCAGTTCGTGGTAATGTGTAGCAAACATTGTCTTTGCACGTGCCGACTTGTAGTTGTGAATATACTCAACCATAGCCCACGCAATGGAGATTCCGTCATAGGTGCTTGTACCGCGACCAATCTCATCCAGCAGTATAAGACTGCGGTCAGAGAGGTTGTTGAGAATGCTTGCCGACTCGAGCATCTCCACCATGAAGGTTGATTCGCCCTGCGAGATATTGTCGGACGCACCCACACGGGTGAAAATTTTATCCACTACGCCAATATGCGCCTTGTCGGCAGGAACGTATGAACCCATCTGTGCCATCAATATAATGAGTGCTGTTTGGCGCAACAATGCCGATTTACCCGACATATTGGGACCTGTAATCATCATTATTTGCTGGTCGCTGTCGTTAAGCAACACGTCATTGGGAATATACTGCTCACCCACCGCCAACAGGCGTTCAATCACCGGGTGGCGACCGGCTCGGATGTCTATCACCTTACCCTCGTCCAATGTCGGACGGGTGTAGTTATAATCCTGCGCCATCTTGGCAAACGACTGCAAACAGTCAATCTGAGCTATCAGGTTTGCGTCGTGCAATATGGTGCGCAAGTGCGACGACAACTCGGCCACAAGACGGTTATAAATCTCCTGCTCAATCTGCAAAATGCGGTCCTGCGCTCCGAGAATCTTCTCCTCATACTCCTTAAGTTCTTCGGTGATATAACGCTCGGCAGCCGTAAGCGTCTGCTTGCGTATCCACGTCTCGGGAACTTTGTCCTTGTGGGTGTTACGCACCTCGATATAGTATCCGAATACGTTGTTGTAGCTTATCTTTAGTGAAGGTATGCCCGTCAGTTCGCTTTCGCGTTGTTGTATCTGCTGCAATACATCTTTGCCATGTAGTGCTATGCGGCGCAAATCATCCAGCTCGGCCGATACGCCATCGGCAATCACCCCACCCTTCTGTATTTGGTTATTTTGAGGGTCGGGATATATCTCTTGTGCAATGCGGTCGCGCACCTGCGTGGCGGGGTCGACAAGCTCGGCTATAGAGTGCAGATGCACATCGTCGGTAGAGAGCAGCAACGCCTTGAGTGTCTCCACAGCTGTCAAGGAGTTCTTCAGTTGCACAAGTTCGCGAGGCAATACCCTGCCGGCTGCAATGCGAGCCGACAAACGTTCCAGGTCACCTATCGAGGCCACCTGCTCACGCAGAGCATCAGCCAAATCTCTATCTTGAAGTATGCTTGCAACAATATCCTGACGTTTGCGTATGCGCTCCACATCAACCAATGGCATAGATATCCAACGCTTAAGCATACGGCCACCCATGGAGGTGAGTGTGCGGTCAATCACATCTGCAAAACCACCTTTACCCTCGCCCGAAGATGACGCAAAAAGTTCAAGATTGCGGATTGAGAACTTGTCAATCCACACATAATCATTCTGGTCGATGCGCGATATTGAGTTGATATGAGAAATCTCGCGGTGCTCGGTAAACTCCAAATAATAGAGAATAGCTCCGGCTGCGGCAATACCTTCGGTGAGTTTCTCCACACCAAAGCCCTTCAACGATTGAGTGCCGAACTGCTTGCACAGTTTGTCGTAGTTAAGCTCCGAGGAGAATATCCACTCCTCAAGGCGGTAAGTGTAGTGCTTACCTCCAAATGTTGATTCAAACCTATCCTCCTTGCCTCGCTGATAGAGAATCTCCTTGGGTTGCAGGTTGGCAATAAGCTTATCGATATAACGGTCGTCACCCTGGGCCATAAAGAACTCACCCGTGGAGATATCCAGAAATGCGACACCCGTAGTCTTTGCGCCAAAATATACGGCAGCCAAAAATGAGTTTTCCTTGTTGGGCAGGATGTTGTCACCCAACACCACTCCTGGCGTCACCAGCTCAATGACACCTCGCTTCACCAATCCTTTAACCAGCTTGGGGTCCTCCAACTGCTCGCATATGGCAACTCGCTCGCCTGCACGAACCAGCTTGGGCAGATACGCATCCACGGCATGATGCGGGAAGCCCGCCAGCTCGACACTTGAGGCTGCGCCATTGGCTCGCTTGGTAAGCGTGATACCTAAAATGGAGCTTGCCTTGATGGCATCGTCACCAAATGTCTCATAAAAATCACCCACACGGAAGAGTAGAATTGCATCGGGATGCACCGCCTTAATCTGATAATATTGCTTCATCAGAGGGGTTTCCACATATTTTTTCTCTATTGCCATCGTTACTATTTTAGATGACAAAGATAACTTTTTTTGCTATATTATTCAAAGAAACGCTCATCAAAATTGACTAAATACAGTTTCTCGGTTGCTCGTGTCAGGGCTGTATAAAGCCAGCGAAGCATATCTTTAGTCATGGGCTCGTCGCCGAACAGACATCGGTCGATAAATACAGCACTCCACTGACCGCCCTGCGCCTTGTGACACGTCACGGCATAGGAGAACTTCACCTGCATGGCATTGAAGTGTGGATTCTCTCGTATCTCCTTGAAACGCTTTATCTTACTCTTTATATCAAGATAGTCTTTCTCAACCTCATAGAATAGTGTTTTGCTCTCCTCTGATGTGAGCGAAGGAGATTCCGAGGTGATGGTGTCGAGCAGAATCTTGCACTCAAGTTCCATATCGTTGTAGTCCCCAAACTGCAATACAGCATCGGCAAAATGAAATCCATACAAATCCTCAAATCGGCGAATCCTTTTCAAGCGAGCGATGTCACCATTGGCAATGAAGTTTACGGGGCACGCTTCAATGCGCTCGGTGTAGTGATAATTATTCTTCACCACCATCAGCATATCGCCGCTTTCGATTGCCTCCTCGGCTGACAGATTATAGCGGCGGATGCCTTCGTTGTAGCGATTTGCGCGTTTGTTTGAACGGGTGATTACTATGGTTTCATCCTTACCGTAACGGCTATAACACTCGTCAATTTTCTCGATAAGCTCATTGCCTTGTATTAACTCAATGTCGGGATAGTCAAGGTCGAAGCGAGGCACTTCGTAAATACCATTTTCAAGCATGCAACGCACCATCGTAGCATTGAACAGAATACCCGACTCGGCACTCTGCCTTACAACATCATCCATTGAAGCATACATCACATCCCCATATCGGCTCATATGGTTCACATCCAGCGCAGGGCTGAAATCAGCACCCACAGGAGGCAACTGTGCATTATCACCCACAAGTATCAGGCGGCATCGCGTACCGCTGCGGACATATCTTACCAAATCATCCAGCAGAGAGCCACTGCCAAATGTCTGCCCTTCACCCGAAGAGTCGGAGAGCATCGACGCCTCGTCAATGATAAAGATAGCATCGTGTTCCTTGTTCAAATCCAACGAAAACTTGGATTCATATGCGGCATTGGTTCGCTGGCGGTATATTCGCTTGTGTATGGTGAGCGTAGGCTTGCCCGAATAACGCGACAACACCTTGGCGGCACGCCCCGTTGGAGCGAGCAGAATACTCTTTATCTGCATCTCGTCCAAAACCTCCACCAGAGCTGATATAACAGTCGTTTTTCCGGTGCCTGCATAGCCGTTAAGTACGAAAATTGTTGAATAATCGGGCAAAGTGAGGTATTCCGACAACTTTTCTATTACTTTTTTCTGACTAACTGTTGTTTCAAAAGAGATTTTTGTGTAAATTTGGCGTGCAATATAGGCGTTAAGCATTTTTCAAGTGTTTTAACTTTTAATTTGAATACAAACTTAATAACAAATAACAAAAAATGAAAAAGGGAATTCAAATTTTTCTTGGTTTGGTAATCGTAGCTTTGATCTATGTTATTGCCGACATGATTCACACTCCTCTCAAGTTTGAGAATCAGTTGAAGGAGCGAAATGCAGCAGTTATCGTAAAGTTGAAGGACATTCGTGCTGCTGAGCGTGCATTTAAGAGCAAGTACCAGCGTTTTACAAACGATTTCGATTAGCTTATCAACTTTATCCTGACAGACTCTTTGGAGATGGAGCGCAAGCTTGTTGATGAGGACGATTCTGTTGCTATGGCTCAGTTGAAGAAGATGAAGAAGAAGAATGTTGAGAAGTATAACCTTGCTGTTATCGACACAATCTTCAACCCTCGTAAACTCTCAAAGGAGCAGATTGAGAATCTGCGCTACATTCCTCACACAAACAACGTGGAGTTTATCCTTGAGGCTGGTAGCGTAAACAAGGGTAATGTTGATGTTCCTGTAGTTGAGTGCCGCGCTCCTTACAAGACTTATCTTGACACTGTGGAGTTCCGCCAGAACATCATCAACCTCATTGACGATAAGGTAAACAACTTTGGCCAGTATGCTGGTTTGAAGTTTGGTTCAATGGAGGGTAGTAACAACGAGGCTGGTAACTGGGAGGACTAATCCAAAAAAAGCCTATTACTACAATATCCGCCTCACTCAATGGGGCGGATATTTTATACCTTATATAACATATCACTATGAGAATTATTAGCGGCAGGTGTGGTGGTCGCATGATTACACCACCCAAAAATTTGCGAGCACGCCCCACTACCGACTTTGCAAAGGAAAACCTTTTCAATGTGTTGGGCAACATGATTGACTTCGAGGCTATCGAGGTGCTTGATCTTTTCTCGGGTACGGGCTCCATCAGTTATGAATTTGCATCACGAGGAGCTGCCGCCGTAACATCGGTTGAAATTAATGCTGTGCATTATAATTTCATTCGCCAGACAGCGCAGCAATTCGGCTTTAACAACCTTCACCCCGTAAAGGCAAATGTATTCCTCTACCTGAAGAGTTGTGTAAAGAAGTACGATGTGATATTTTCCGATGCTCCCTATGACCTTGCGGGCAGCGAGAAGGTTATCGACGCTGTGTGGGAGAATGACCTGCTCAAGGAGGGCGGCATACTCATATTTGAACATTCCAAAGCCGTTGACGTAAGTCATTATCCTCACTACACCCAAACCCGCAGCTATGGAAGTGTGCAATTTTCAATTTTTGAGAAATAATTTTTCAAAATTTGTTGGAGATTCACATTTTTGTACTATCTTTGCACTCGCAATCAGCAAGAAGGTGTGTTAGTTCAGCTGGTTAGAATACGTGCCTGTCACGCACGGGGTCAGGGGTTCGAGTCCCCTACACACCGCAGATTACACCAAGCGACTGAAGTTTCAGTCGCTTTTTTTTGTGTCCATATCCTTTCTAAGCAAATACTTTCCCCACAGTATGAAAACAATAAAGACAACCCCGAGGGATTGTCTTTACTTTCTATGCGTGTAGAGCATAAACACTCTTACAGTGAATTTACATACTCAACCAGGTCGTCAATCTCTTCAGAGGTAATCTTGCTCTTTTTATTCAGACCATGACGATGAACTGTGAATACCTCCTCCATAGTTGCTGCGCGACCGTCAAACAGATAAGGAGCTGTGCGCCAAACCTCCACAAGTGTAGGAGTATCCCACCCCTGCTTGAACTCGACATCCTCACCTATAACGTGCATCTTGCAATCGGTGTAATATGGGCCACTATGGCACATGCCACAACCATACTTCTGATACACTATCCTGCCCCTCTGCGCCTTTCCCGACAATTCGCCATTAACCAAGTATGGACTTGGAACGGGTTTCAAATTCTTAAGGTACTCATCAACACAAGTGGCGATATCCTCGCTCACCTCATTGAACTGAATATACTTAAAACCTGCACGTACCGCCTTTTCGGCATGTTCGCGAATACCCGATATCATGCTTGGCGCAGTGTAGTGCGCCACCATCATACTCTTGCAATTTTTTGGGTTACCTGTACCATCATTAAGGTTATCCCAATTCAACCCATCGGTACGACCGTCACCCGGGTGGCAACCGTTACATGACTGCCAATTCTGGAAACAGTATGAGGCATCGTTGAAATATTTTTCACCCTTATCAATGTCGCTCTCCTGACGATTCTCGACCAAGGCTGCACAACTGATTTCCGCAGGATTATCAAGGTCGATAACGTTCAGCGTATCGGAGAAGAACGTAGGTATATAGGCACTATTGTCAGCAATCACAAAGTTGCGTGGACCATTACCCCGTAACGCTATGCGCTGGCGAAGCCCCACGACAAACTTAAGGTCATACGACAAGCTCTCCTTATCGGCCACCTGCTTGTATTTCTCCACAAATGCAGGGTAATCAATAATGCTTATCTCATGCGTTCCGCTATGAGAAACAACCATCTTGTCAGCCGTACACTTCACATTCCACACACCTGCGGCACCTCTGTCAACTTCATCCAAAAGCACGGCTCCTCCATAGCTGAAATCTTTTGCCGAGATAACACTCACAGCACTTGTGTTCATCCAGCCCTGCTGCAACTGACTTGTGGGGATCTGAAAACGACCGAGGTTATGGGTGATAAACAGATACTCGCCATCACAACTGATAGCCATGCCTCGCAGCGCATTACTGCCTGTTGCCAGCGGCACATCCTTAATCTTCTCAAAACTCTGCATGTCAATTACCGACACCGCTCCCGCAACATAATCCTGATTGGCACGTCCTACGGGCAGGAAGTTTGCCACAAATAGATGGTGGCCATCTTTCGACAAGACTGCATTCTTGGGCTCACGCAACACCTTAACCTCACGGGTGACTACCATCGTGGCGAGGTCTATCTCACTGATGGTTGTCTGAAACTGATTACATACATACAGGAATTTACCATCTGCACTCAGTATGGGTGAACATGCACCTCTGCCCGTGGGGATGAACTTTACGGGGCTATCACTCTTTGGGTTGATAACCTCCACGCCTCCCTTGGCAAAGCTCGTTGTAACGTATATTAACTCACCATCGCTCACTACTCCAGTGGGAGGTTCAGCCACATGCCACGACATCAGTCGATTGCGCCCATCCCGACTATACAGGCTCACCGTGTTATCACATCGCTCAGCCGTAAGCAGTTTGTCGCCATACAGTGCAATGTCGTTGATGTATAGGGGGCGTGTAGGCTCCAGGCGTGACTCCTCGTAGGAAAAACCCCACAAGACAGCCAGCAACACCGGCAACGACAGTAGCAATATAGAGAAACGCACTTTCATCAAGTTAAGGTTTACAATTCCGACAACAGCTCTGTAAGTTTTTCAAAACGAGGATATACCTGAGATGAATATATCTCGGCATCCTCCGAAGGCTCATAAGTAGCCTCCGTGCAATGGATCTTATCGAGCATCTGATAATCTTCCCACACACCAGCCCCACGGAATGCGAGAGCCGCAGCTCCCAACGTAGCGGCCTGCTGGTCGATGTTGGTCTTTTCAATCACCGTATTATACACGTTGGCAAATATATTCATCCACACCCTACTCTTGGCTCCGCCACCCACAACGAGCATCTTATCGATGTTGGGGTAATAATAACGGAATATATCCAATGCTTTCTTAAGGTTAAGAGCCACGCCTTCCATGCCTGCACGTACCATATCCTCACGTGTGTGATGCAGACGCAAGCCTGCAAATCCGCCACAGATATCTGGTGTAGGCTCAATGCTTGAGCCTCCCGCAAGACTTGGGTTGAATATCACGCCATTGGCTCCCACAGTAGAGCTGAGTGCCAATTTATCCATGGCCGAGTAGCAGTTCTCGCCGCCACTCTTCTCCGCCTCCATCAAGTCGCGACACAGATGGTTGCGCACCCACTGATAGCTGCTGCCGGCCGAGAAGATGCAAGTTGCCGAAGCGTACATTCCAGGAATAAGGTGGGCGAAAACATATGGCTTATAGTTAAAATCAAGCACGGGCTCATTTGAAACCAATGCTATCCATGCCGAAGAGCCCAACGATGTATATACCCTACCATCAGCATTTCCCTTTGCACCAAGCGCCATACATGAGTTGTCCACGCCGCCACAAATAACCTTGACATGCAAGGGCAAACCGGTCAATTCGGCAGCTTCGGGTGTGATATTACCCAGCACGCCGTCAGAAGGGATAATTTCAGGGAATACATCAGCAGAGATGCCCGACGCCTGAATGTAACGCTCATCGTAACCCCACTCCTTGAGGTTGAACACGCCGCTACCCGATGCGTATGACGGATCGGTAGCCAACACTCCCGAGAACATATAGTTACAGTAGTCCTTTGTACCAATCACCTTGTCGATGCGCTCAAACATTTCGGGCTCGTGTTGCTTGTACCACATAATCTTAAAGACAGAGTAGCACGCTGCGGGAAAACCACTTCCCGTAGTCATGTACCACTGCTCGTAGTCCACATGCTTGAAAAACTCCTCTGCCTGCTTTGTGGAACGCTGGTCGCTCCAGATGGGAGTCATCTTGCGCAGCAAACTTCCATCCTTACCTATAGGTACAACACCCAGGCTGTGTCCCGATATTGCCAGCGACACAATGCTGTTAATCTCTGCCTCGGCAAGCCCAGCAAGCAATTTGTGGGTAGATTCTACAATGACATTCCACCAATCCTCAGGCTGCTGGTCCTGCCAGTTGTCGCCCGAGAAATGGGTGCTGTATGCGATGAACGAATCCTTCAGAATCTCACCTGTTTCTGAAACAAGCGAAGCCTTTGCACCGCCCGTTCCCAAATCATATGCAATAGCGTATCTCATTACTCACACTCCTCCATTATCTTAATTGCCGACTTGAAACCAATACCAAAGCGGCTAACACCCTTGGCCTTCATGTCAAGCACCGTCTGCAAATCACGCACACCACCAGCCACCTTCAATGGGATGCTATCGCCCACGGTCTGCTTGATGATGTCAATATGGTGCATGGTGGTAGCCCCTGCCCAGCCTGTGCCTGTCTTGAGGAATGCAACGCCACAATCGCGAATAATCTCCGAAGCCTTTGCAAGTTCCTCATCAGTGAGCAGGCAAACCTCCATGATAACCTTCAGCGGCAGTGGAGCCACAGCCTCCTTAACGGCGAGGACATCGCTCTTGACTTCATCGTAGAAACCCGACTTGAGCTTGCCGATATTCATCACCATGTCAATCTCATCACAACCCGAAGCAACAAGTTCCTTTGCCTGATTGACCTTCATTGATGTTGTGTCACCACCCGAAGGGAAGCCCACAATGCCACCAATGCCGGTGTTAGGAAGAGCTTTCACACTGTCCTTAATCCTATCTATCATGCTTGGCATGGTGAACACACAAATAAACGGATATTTCTGACATGCCTCAAGTATCTGCTCAATCTCGTTCCATGTTGAGTCTGCTCTGACTGCACTGATGTCAATCATCTGTGCGATTTGCTCTTTAGTCATGGCTTTTAATTTTTAGGGTCATAATATTTCTCTCTGTTTGCAATGCTTGCATTGCTGGCGTTAATCTCGCTAACCTTATTATCATACTTCTCAAGCATGGCAGCATGACGCTCGCAGGGCTCAAGTTTCTTCTCAATATCTCCACGAGGGGTTGCCTTCAGACGCTCCTTGCCCGTCTGTATGAGCGACAATGCCTCGGCATATTTCTCCTTGTCGCCACGGATAGCGTCAAGGATAGGGCTCTTCTCAGGGCGGTCAAAAGCAATCTGCGCGGGCATCTTGCGATAGTGGGCATTCAGTTTTCTGATGTTCACACCGGTAAGCTCCGACAATCTATCAACCTCCTCATAAGTGAGTGGACAACGACCTGCCAGAGTGTCATCAAATGCCGACTCATACACAGGGTAATACACACCATTCAAATCCATCCAGGCATAGAGGTACTCCTTCTCCTTCTGCGTGAGCTTCACGCCGTAGTGACCATTCTCGATGATTTGAGTCAGGCGGCTCACATGGCTACCCCATGAGTATGCCTGCTGAATATCGGCTGGACCTCCGCCCACAAGCTTTACAATCTTGTAGTGGTTCAAATTGACGTATGCAGCATTAAAGAATGGGTTCATATCCTTGGCAAGCACCAACTTGTTGCGGTCTTTCTCATCGAAGTCGTGACACTTCACACAACGGCGGTCAAGGATAGGCTGAACGTGCTCCATGAACGAGAACTTGAAAGGCTCCTTGCCCATCCACTTTGTAAGCTCCACAGGTTTCTTGGTCATTGCAATTGGTCGCTTTGGCAGCGGCATTGGGATTGATAATCTATCCTCATGACATCCTACACAACCATTAATCTCGCCAGGCATGAGCGATACTCCACTACGCATTGACTGAATCATCTTCTTATCCTTGTCAAGCAGCTGGAAGTACACGAACTTGCCCGCTGGCACCATAAAACTTGCCGAGCCATCCTCCTCGACCGGAACTTCTCCGAGAATCTGCTTGTTCTCGAAACTGTGCCAGTTGAGTGCAGGTGCCTGCTCGCCCTGAGCCTGCCAACCGCCATGTGTCCAGCTACGTTTTTCGGGCGACTCAATCACTCGTAACCACTTCACTTCACCCTTCTTCACACCCTGCATGTGGGTGCCCTCATAGACGTTCTCGACATAGAACTGGCCATCCTCGTCCTCAAAGTTACGCATCGTTGGCAAGGCGACAGTCTTTGCTGGGGCCTCTACGATATGAGGGTCAAATACGCTGCGCGCGCCTTCTACCAGCAACTCCTCAGAGCCATCAGCCCCCACAAGATATATGCCTTGCTTGTAGCCACACGCCTGCTGATTCCAATCCGGATAAGGGTAGAGTGTGCGTGAAACCAGAAACCACTCCTTGTTGATGGGGTAAGGGTCTTCGTAACGATAGCTCCTAACCCACTTGAACGAGTCCAAATCACCATTTGCCACTATGCTGCGTGCCTGTTCTGGGAAAATCTGCACCACGGGCTCACGACCATCCACACCCTTCTTGCGGTCGATGATTGCCAGCGAGCCCCATGGGCGGTCGTGACA
>JAFOHD010000112.1 GCA_017421945.1 Alistipes sp.
CTGTCCAACAAGTTTAATGGACAGTCCCCTTATTATTCAGAAGTTGTATAACAAGAGGGATTTTAAGGCTTGCGAAGCCCAAAAAAGCGGAGGTTACCGAGTGTAAATGAGCATTGTGAGGGCGAGTATAAGGTTGCGTTTAAGCGAGAGCAGAGGGTGCTTGCACACTTTGCCGAGCATAGCAACCAAAAGGAACTTAACGCAAAAATCACCTTGTTAGACAGCTTCTTCAGTTTGCACCTTTTGCGAGGTGTAAAACTTTTTCTATCTTTGCGGCAAAATAATTTGACCACACAATACGTTTTGTAGAGAATAATAGACTTTACAGATGAATCGAACATTGAAGCATATCCTTTTGTTGCTGGTTGCCGTGATGTATTTCGTTGTAGCACGAGCCGACCAGGATACCACATTCGAGGTAAACACGCCTCTTCTGGTCTCGGCAGGTGAGCCCTTCCGCGTGGAATTTGTGCTGACAAACGGCGACCCCGACACCGACACCTTTGAAGCTCCCGACTTTGCGGGGTTGGACGTACTGGCAGGTCCTACCACCTCGACAGCTCGCTCGTTCCAGTCAATCAATGGCAAGAGTAGCAGCACATCGACATTCACCATCACCTATGTGGTCGTGGCACAGAAGGCGGGCAACCTCACCATCGGTGCAGCACACATCAAGTCGGGCAAGGCCCAACTCTCAACCCGCTCCACCCCCATCGAGGTGATTGAAGAGAGTCAGCAACAAGAGTCCGATGCTGCCCAGCAGAGCAATGCCATACAGAATCAGCTGGCCGAGGATGACATCCTGCTGCGACTTAATCTCTCACGCAGCGAGGTATATCAGGGCGAGCCCATACTCGCTTCGCTCACCCTCTACACACGTGCCGGCATTGCCGGATTGGAGGATGCCAAGCTCCCCTCGTTCAACGGGTTCTGGTCGCAGGAACTCTCGACCGAGAATTATCAGCCCGAGCGTCGGACCGTAGGTGGCAAGGTATATGATTCGCAGGTTATAAAGGAGTATCTGCTCTACCCGCAGCAGTCGGGCACAATCACAATCCAGCCTACGACTCTCACTGCCGTAGCACAGATTGTGATGCGCAGCAACCGCAATTTCGACCCCTTCTTTGGTGGCGGCAGCGAGGTCTATAATGTCAAGCGCAAGCTCTCAACCGGGGCTGTGACCGTAACGGTGAAGGAGTTGCCTGCGGGCGCACCGGCATCGTTCAACGGTGCTGTGGGCTCATTCAACATGAAGACAACTCTGCCCCCAACTCAGCTTCAGGCCAACTCGGCTGCAACCTACACGGTTGAGATTTCAGGCGTGGGAAACCTCACATTCCTGCAACAGCCCAAGTTGGAGTTGCCCTCATCGTTTGAGCTTTACAACGTGCGCACAACAGAGTCTATACAGAGCTCTACGGCAGGTACGAGGGGATATCGCCGCTATGAGTATCCGTTCATTGCCCGCGCCGAGGGTGATTATGATATTAAACCGGGTGAGTTCACATATTTCAGTCCCGAAAAACAGAGTTACATCACTCTTAAGTCGGAGCCTTTGCAACTCAACATCTTGCCCGACCCAAAATCGGGCGCAAGCCAGCCCTCGCCCATTGTTTCGGGGAGTGCGAAGGAGAGTGTGCAACAGCTGGGGCATGATATACGTTTCATCAAGTTGGGCAATGCACAACTTGTATCTTCAACGGCTCCGCTCATGCTCAGCTCGGCATATTTCACCCTTTTGATGGTGATTATAGTGGCATTTGTAGCCATGTACTACATTCTGCGCAAGCGCATCCAAGATAGTCACAACACTGTTTTGGTGCGTAACCGCCGTGCCAACAAGGTTGCCGTGCAACGATTCCGCACAGCCGAAAAGTTTATGCGCGAAAACAACCGCCACGCCTTCTACGAGGAGATGCTGCGTGCCTTGTGGGGTTACATGAGCGACAAGCTCAACATCCCTGTATCATCACTTACGAAAGAGAACATACGCGAGGAGTTGCAGCGCCGTGGATGTCCTGCGGATGTGGCACAGCTCTACACCGATATCATCTCGCGTTGCGACGAGGCCCAATACTCACCCATCGAGAGTGTGCAGATGAACCGAGTATATGATGAGGGTGTGAGCATCATATCACGCATTGAGTCAATCATTAAACGATAGCAGGCATTATGAAGAGATACATAGCGATATTTACAGCAATTCTTTTGGCTAACATAGCCTTTGCCCAGGAGCAGGCTGCCGAGGACACGCAGGCGCAGGCCCTTGCCACATCACCCGCCGAGAGTTGGGAGGCTGCCAACGAGGCATATAATAAAGGTGAGTATTCACAGGCCGCTACGCTCTATGAGTCAATTCTTGATTCAGAAATGCACTCTGCCAAATTATACTACAACCTCGGCAATGCCTATTTCAAGCAGGAGAAGCTGGGCAAGGCAATCCTTAACTACAACCGTGCCCTGCGTCTGGCTCCAGGTGACGAGGACATCATCCATAACCTTGAGTATGCCACAGCCGCCACAAAAGACCAGATTGAGGAGATTCCCGAATTTTTCCTAAAAAAGTGGTGGGCAGCAATGCGTAACATCATGGGGTGCAACGGCTGGACCATCGCATCGCTTGCGGTACTTGCACTGACACTCGCCGCAGCACTCGTTTACCTGCTCTCGCAGGTGTTATCACTACGCAAGGTGGGATTCTATTGCATGTGCATAGGCATGGTTGTCTTTATCGCAAGCACCATATTCGCATGTCAGACCCGCCAGGCATTGGTGGGCGGTGGCGAGGGAGTCATCCTAAGCAGCGCAGCACCCGTGAAGAGTTCTCCCGACCGTGCTGCGACCGATTTGTTTGTTCTGCATGAAGGTACCAAGCTCACTCTGGGCGAGCAGATTGACGGCTGGGCAGAGATTCGCATCGCCGACGGTCGCAAGGGATGGATTGAGACTTCACGCATAGAGATTATATAATATGTCACAACTACTCCAGCAAGCCGTATCAGAGTTCGCCAAGCTGCCGGGCATAGGTCGTCGTACAGCCCTGCGACTTGCCATGCACCTGCTGAAGATGGATTGTGCTTCGGTGGAACAGATGACCGAGAGCATCTACCGCTTTCGGCGCGACATACGCCATTGCGAAGTGTGCAACAACCTCTCCGACACACCCCGCTGCCCTATATGCAGCAACCCCGAGCGTGACCACTCAACAATATGCGTTGTGGAGCAGGTAGGTGATTTGATGTCGATTGAGAATACCCGCCAATACAAGGGCATGTACCACGTCTTGGGAGGAGTCATATCGCCCATGCAGGGCGTGGGTCCCTCCGACCTGAAGATAGACCAGCTGATGGAGAAAATAGCAACGGGCGAGGTGCGCGAGGTTATCCTTGCCATATCCACCTCGGTCGAGGGAGAGACTACCCTGTTTTACATACTCAACCGCCTGAAACAGTTCCCCGCAGTGAAGATATCCACCATAGCCCGAGGCATAGGTTTTGGGGATGAACTGGAGTACGTCGATGAGCTGACAATAACCCATGCACTGCTTAACAGGCGTGAAGTGGAACGATAGAGAAAATGGCAGAATTCCTTGGCAACAAAAATTCTGTCATTTTTTTTATCTTTGATGTTACAAAAACAGCGAGTTGTTCGTACTATATACGCTATCGCACCACAAAGCGAGGTCAAAACCTACGAAAAAAATGAATAGTGAAGAACTGAACAAAGAATTCCTTGCACTCAAGGACACGGCATACCGCTATGCCGTGAGTATGCTTCACGACTCCATTTTGGCAGAGGATGCCACACAGGACCTGTATGAAAAGTTGTGGCGTCGCAGGCTCTTCATCCGAGTCAAAGGTTTTCGGTCACTGATGATGACAAGCATCCGCAACATATGCCTCGACCTGCTGCGCGAGAGGGAACGCAAGCAGATGAAAGAGCCACCCAACACACTTGCTGCGGAGACTCCGCCAGAGGATGCCTATCTGATGCAGGCCGTCAAGCGGCTGATAGCAGAGCTGCCCGAGCGAGAACGCGAGGTGATACATCTGCACGACTACGAAGGGCTGGAGTATGGCGAGGTGGCGGAGATTATAGGCTCGAGCGAGAGCGCAGCACGCATGGCATGCAGCCGTGCAAGGCAAAAGATTAAGGAAGAACTTATAAAGGTGATGAATTATGGATTATAATACTCTTATGCAACGATACTGGCGGGCAGAGACATCTGCCGCCGAAGAGCGCGAACTGCACGCATGGCTCTCGGGCAAGGAGCAGCTCAGCGACGAGGAGCGTGCCGCCCTTCTGATGCTCGCCCATACCCGCTCGTCACAACCGAGCATCAGCATCAAGTTGCATCAAAGCAAGCCACGCTATTGGCAGATGGCCCTTGCAGCCGGGTTGTGTTCGCTGGCGGTGTTCTGCACCATAAAGTTCACCGAGCCAACCGTCTATGGTTACTACAACGGCGAGCCCATAACCTCACTTGCCGAGGCGCAGTCGCGTGCCGAGCAGATGTTTGCCAACCTCTCGCAGGCCGAGATGCCCTCGGAGGAGGAGCTGATGAAAAGACTCTTTACACTGGAATAACTCTCAAACTATTTTAATATATGAAACGATTTATTACCCTCTGCGCCCTTGTGGCAGCAGCAATCTTTGCAAACCCCGACACCGCACAGGCGCAGTTGCGCATCGGTGTGAACGGAATTGAATTTGACGACAGTTTTAACCCCGGGCAGACTGTCTCGGCACAACCAATCATCTCCGTTGACAAAAAGGAAAACAGCACCGCCTTGCGAATCGGCAGGGCCGGGAAATCCTCTATTCCAAGTTATGAGCTTGGCTGGAATATGCTCTCAAACGTAGGTTATGCACCATACGAGGGGACTCCCTATGGTGAGTTTTTCAACATCCACAACTGGAAATCCACCCAATTCACAGTAAATTTGTTTGGCTTCAGTGCATATAGTCACAAAGCGAAGGTGGGCCTCTCAATGGCCATAGGCATACGTGCCAACAACTACCGCTTCGACTCCACAATGACACTTGCCAAGCATGGTGGCATGGTGGTTCCACAACCAATAGCCGACCTCTCGACACGCAGCGTGAAGAAGAGCAAGTTCAACATTGCCTCGGCACATATTCCTATAGAGCTGGTGTTTGGCAACCCACGCCGCTTCGCCTTCTCGATGGGTGGATATGCCGATTTGGTGATGAACTCTCACACCAAAATCAAGTTCCAGGGCGGCAGCAAGGATAAGGTGCATAACTTCCCCGTGAATTTTGTGCAGGCGGGAGCCGTGGCGCGCTTCACATTCTATGGGGTCTCGGTATTCTGCTCATATCAGCCCACACAGCTCTTCAAGACAGGTCGCGGTCCCGAGGCGCAGCAGTGGACCATAGGTATTGGTTTCTAAAACTTTACTGCCATGAAACGGATAATTATAATATTGGTGATTGCACTCTTTGCGCTCAATGCCGAAAACAGCGTGGCGCAGACCAAAGTGTTTAAGAATCAGATGGAATACTGGACCCGCAATAGTGATTATTTCAAAAACCGAGGCAAATGGGAGGTCACGCAGTTCTCGGGCGATGTTCTGCGCAGATTGATGCCCCAGGCTGCCAGCGACAGCAAGAGCGTTGTATCAAAGATTTCCAACATCTTCCAGATAACGCTGGGTGGCGGGAATATAGTGCAATTCAAACAAGCAGAAAGGATTCTTATCAGCGAGCCCAAATATGACCTCATCCTGTCAATGACGCTGGATGGTACGACATACAAGATTTACAAGGCAACACTTAAGCCTCAATTCAACGAGTATGCGATATTTATCAACAACGACAAGGATTATTGCATATGTGATATTGTCGGGGACCTGAACGATTACCAGATTCTGTCGTTCATAGGAGTGAATAACGACGGAAAGAAAATCACAGCTAACAAGAAGGACTCGGTAGAGATTATCAAACCATAAAACAACAACAGCGTGGAGCAGGGCTTCACGCTGTTGTTGTTTGAAACAGGCTTGCAAAAATTATTTTGCCTTAAATATTGCCTGCAACTCACCATTTGAGAGCAGGAGCAACATATCGCCGTCAATCTCGTAGTGTGTGGTCTGACTTATGACCTTGGTAAGCTGGGTCTCAAGATCAACCTTGGGACACATCATACGTGTGCCGGCCAATGCACCGAATGTGATTGCACGCGAGGGTGTCACCGAATAATCACCCATCATACGGTTGCAGGCTCCCACACCCGAGAAACTACCCTCGGCCGAGAACTGAAATACGAACTGATCGGCATCGACATCTACCTCACTGCCCATCAAACGTACAAGGTGCCACTCTGTACCCACCAATGGCTTATTATTCTTACCCTTACGGCATGCGCAGCAACCTACCACGGCAACCATTACAATCGTCGCCACTAAAATTGAAATCAGATTTCTCATAACTTAGTTTATTAATATTTGTTTCAAATTTTCCTGAACTATGGTGCAAAGATAGGGAAATTTATTATCTTTGTCAGAGCAAGTGTTGTATATTATATAAAAATAACGATATCATGAAAAAAATTATTGCTTCACCACTCGCGCCAAAGGCTGTTGGCCCATATTCACAGGCCGTTGAGAGCGGTTCTACACTCTACATTTCCGGTCAGCTTCCAATCGATGCCTCTACGGGCAAGATGCCTGAGACAATCGAGGAACAGACCCGCCAGTCGCTCACCAATCTGGGATATATTGCAGCCGAGGCCGGATATTCGCTCGCTGACGCTGTGAAGGTGTGTGTATTGCTGGACGACATTGCAGACTTTGCCGCCATGAACGGCGTATATGCCACATTCTTTACCGAGAACATGCCCGCACGTGTATGTTACGAGGTAGCGAAACTGCCTATGGGAGCAAAGGTCGAGATTGACGCCATACTCTGCAAGTAGGTCTTGAAACTCAAAAAAAAATTGGAGTATGCGCTGGGAATATGCCCAGCGCATATTTTCTCCTTTTGTTAATGAGTTGTCGAAAAATATTACCACAACGACAACCAAATAGCACTGTTTTTTCTCAACTTTGCATACCCAATGACAAGCAAGAAAAATATTAAAAAATCATAAAATACCAACCATAATTATGTCAAAAAACACTACAATGCCTACTGAAGTGAGCTACAATGATGCCGTGGCTGCTTCAAAAGAGTATTTTGCGGGTGACGAATTGGCTGCTACCGTATGGGTGAGCAAGTATGCCCTCAAGGATTCGTTCGGACACATATACGAGCGCACGCCAGAGGATATGCACCATCGTATCGCAGCCGAAATTGAGCGTATTGAGAACAAGTATCCTAATCCAATGTCAAAAGAGGAGGTTTTCTCATTGCTTGACCATTTCCGCTACATTATTCCTCAGGGAGGACCTATGACAGGAATAGGTAACAACCTGCAGGTGGCATCACTTTCAAACTGCTTTGTTATTGGTAACCGTACACACTCTGACTCTTACGGTGGCATCTTCCGCATGGACGAGGAGCAGGTGCAGCTTATGAAGCGTCGAGGTGGTGTGGGTCACGACCTTTCGGGTTTGCGTCCTACCGGCAGCCCAGTGCTCAACTCGGCACTTACATCTACGGGTATCGTACCATTCATGGAGCGTTACTCAAACTCTACACGCGAGGTTGCGCAGGATGGCCGCCGTGGTGCGCTGATGCTCTCACTCTCAATCAAGCACCCCGACGCAGAGCGTTTCATCGATGCAAAGACTCAGTCGGGCAAGGTTACGGGCGCAAACGTCTCTATCAAGATTGACGATGAGTTTATGCGTGCCGCACAGGAGGGACGTCCTTATCGCCAGCAGTTCCCCATCAATGCCGAGCAGCCAAAGATTGAGACCTCGATAGATGCCAAGAAGTTGTGGGACAAAATCATCCACAACGCATGGCAGTCGGCCGAGCCAGGAGTGTTGTTCTGGGATACAATCATCCGCGAGAGTATTCCCGACTGCTACGCCGACAAGGGCTTCACAACCGTATCAACAAACCCATGTGGCGAGATTCCGCTCTGCCCCTACGACAGTTGCCGTCTGCTGGCCCTCAATTTGTTGAGCTATGTTGAGAATCCGTTTACTGCGAAGGCCAAGTTTAATTTCGACCTCTTCCGTACTCACGTAGCAAAGGCAATGCGTATGATGGATGACATCATCGACCTTGAGCTTGAGAAGGTTGAGCTTATCATCAACAAAGTGGCGAGCGACCCCGAGGAGGAGGAGATTCGCAAGGTAGAGTATGACTTGTGGCAGAAGATTAAGGATATGGCTCTCAAGGGCCGCCGTACAGGTCTGGGCATCACTGCCGAGGGTGATATGTTGGCAGCTCTCGGTCTGCGCTACGGCTCTGACGAGGCTATCGACTTCGCTGTGAGCGTTCACCGTACATTGGCCGTTGAGGCTTACCGTGCATCGGTGAAGATGGCCGAGGAGCGTGGTGCGTTCCCTATCTACGAGACCGAGCGCGAGAAGGACAATCCTATGATTGCACGTCTGCGTGAGGCTGACCCAGAGCTCTATGCCGAGATGGAGAAGCATGGTCGTCGTAATATCGCTATGCTTACAATTGCTCCTACGGGCACAACATCGCTCATGTCGCAGACTACATCGGGTATTGAGCCTGTGTTCCGCCCTGTGTATAAGCGTCGCCGCAAGATTAACCCATCGGATAAGGGTAAGACACCCGACTTTATCGACAACATGGGCGAAAAGTTCGAGGAGTACTATGTATATCACCACCAGTTCGTGAAGTGGTTGGAGCAAAACAACTACGACACATCGAAGTTGCAGAACATATCAGAGGAGGAACTCGACTCATGGCTCAAGGCATCGCCATACTACGGTGCTACGGCAAACGACATCGACTGGGTGGCAAAGGTGCGTATGCAGGGTGCTATACAGAAGTGGGTCGATCACTCTATCTCGGTGACTGTAAACCTTCCAAACGATGTGTCAGAGGAGCTTGTAGCCGACGTATATCGCACAGCGTGGGAGTGCGGCTGTAAGGGTGTGACGGTATATCGCGATGGTTGCCGTGACGGCGTCCTCATCGACACCAAGAAGAAGGGTGATAAGAAGTGTGACTCTCCAAGAAGCACACAGAAGCGACCAAAGTCTATTCCAGCGGATATCGTACGTTTCAAGAACGGCAGCGAGGATTGGATTGCCTTCGTAGGTATTCAAGATGGTCGCCCATATGAGATTTTCACCGGTAAGATTGAGGAGGATGCCATGTATATTCCTCGCAAGATTACCAAGGGTTGGATTATCAAGGTGCGCGAGGAGGATGGCTCAAAGCGTTACGACTTCCAGTATCAGGACCGCTACGGCTACACCAACACCATCGGAGGTATCTCACGTTTGTTTGACGAGGAGTTCTGGAACTATGCCAAGTTGATTTCAGGCGTATTGCGTCACGGAATGCCTATCGACAAGGTTGTGCATTTGATTGACGGCCTGCACCTCAACAGCGAGAGCATCAACACTTGGAAAAACGGTGTTCAGCGCGCTTTGAAGCAATACATCGCCGACGGCACCAAGGCCAAAGTAAAGTGCCCACAGTGTGGCCAGGAGGAGATGGCTTATCAGAACGGATGTCTGACCTGCATGTCGTGCGGATATTCCAAGTGCGGATAAAAATCAAATTTATCTTCATGTAAAAGTGAAAAACGGGTGTTAGCCGCTTGTTTTTCACTTCTTTTTTATAAATTTGTCGCGTGAGATGCACTCTTAAAGCATTACGATAAAGACACAGCAAAAAAAACATTCTATAACCATGAAAAAAACATTTTACTTAATTGTAGCCATGTTGCTACTGTCGTTTGCTTACGCATGTTCAAGCGACCCAACAACAGAGGAGCCTGTTGCGCTTGAAATCAAGCTAAGCAAAGAGAGTTTTCTTATCAACAAGGGCGGTACCACATCGCCTCTTAGTGTTGATGTGCAGTTCCCCGAGCAGTGGGATTTCACAGTATCCTCTTCAGGTAAATCTTGGGTTACAGTAAAGCGTCCTACGAACACCAACCGTTTGACAATCACTGTAAGCAAGACTTCTATCGAGGCACCTCGAACAACCACCATCTCGGTATTCTCAAAGGCTGACAGAACAATCAGCAAGTCTATCACCATCAAGCAGATGGGTACAAAGGACGGTATCGTTATCGACGTTACCGAGCACGAGGTTTTGCCTAAGGACTCACTCCTCACAATCGAGCTTCTGGCAAATGTTGAATATGATTTCAGCGTGGATGACAACGGTAAGGACTGGATTGAGTTCGTTGAGAGCAAGTCAAGCGGAGACTCTGAGGAGCAGTTGATATTCTCTATCGCTAAGAACCCTAAGCAGAAGGATCGCAAGGGCGTTATCAAATTCCTCTCTGAGACCAAGGAGGAGGTTAAGGTGACTGTTGATCAGAACGCAGGTGGTATCATCGCCAGCCAGAAGATATATCAGGCGCCATCGAAGCAATCCACAGCATTTGAGGTTGAGATTGAGGCCTATGCCGAGATTAGCGACATTGATATTGAGGAGGGTAAGGATTGGATTGAGTTCCTTGAGTGTGTTGATGCCGAGGAGCCTTACAAGAAGGTTCTGAAGTTCGCCATCGACAAGAACCCTGAGAAGACCGAGCGCGAAATCAAGGTAACTATCATATCAGAGGCGGAGGAGACGACTGAATTCACCCTCTCACAGCGTGGTAAGGATTCTGTTTCCAATGCCGAGTCGGTAGGTAGCGATATCGTTGTCAAGGTTGATGCCATCAGTTCATCGGTTACAGGCTCTTACGCCGATACCAAGCCACAGAATCTTATTGACGGCGACCTCGAGACATACTATTCAGCAGCTGGTAAAGTAAGCGATATGCCTGTATCACTCACATGTCAGTTTATCAATGCCGAGCGTTTGGACTATGTAGATATCGTTCCAGGTAAGGTTTACGGTAAGTGGGGTGAAGTGGATGTTTACGTCACTCTGGAGGGTCAGGATGAGACTCTCTATGACAGCTACGACTTCAACATGTCGAGCAGCCGCCAGCGCGTTACATTCCACGATGGTTTGATTAAGCCTCGTCAGATAAGATTTGAGATTAAGACCGCAAACATGTGGGTAGCAGGAAACGGCGTTGACAGCCCTACCTTGATTGCTGCACACGAGCTTATCTTCTACTCACGCAACCCAGAGGCATTCGACATGCTCAAGTTCTTTACCGACGACTCTTACTCGGCTCTTAAGCCTGAGGTTACCGAGGAGATGATTGAGACTATCGACAACGAGTTCTTCTACAACTTGGCATCAGACCTCTTCTCTGGTGACTATGACCTGAAGTACCGCGCTGCCGTTTACAAGCCATATCCACACCCTGATGTAGATGCCAAGAGGTTCCGTACAAGTACATATACTTTGCACGACAACGTTACAGGTTTGTACTTCGAGGCTGGCGAGCATGTAGTATGCGTGGAGGAGACATATGGTCTTCCAATATCAATCCGCGTTGTTGACTATCAGCCAGATTTGGCAGGTAACTCTAACGAGGACGGTCACACTTACCACCTGCTCAAGGGTGTGAACAAACTCAACATTGAGCGTCGTGGTTTGATTTATGTATGCTACCACACAGAGGATCCAAAGGCTAAGCCTGTACGAATCAACTTCCCAACAGCTTACGTCAACAAGTATTACGACCTTGTAAATGAGCCTGATGTTGACTGGGCTACAATGTTGGCAGAGGCTAAGGCTGACCACATCGATATGGTTGGTAAGCAGTCTATCTTCACATTGCCAGTAGAGTGGATTCAGTATTACTGCGACACAGCTGAAAAGGCGAAGACTGTTATTCAGCAGGCCGACTCTATCATCTTCCTTCAGGAGCAGATTCAGGGTCACCACAAGTACAACACAGGTGGTCACCGCAACCGCATGCTCTACTCATCTACAATGGCTAAGGCATTTATGTTCGCGGGCGCTTACCGTACAGGTTACAGCTTGCATTATGGTAAGGAGGGTAAGAATCCTCTCTACAAGGACGGTACTGTAAACATGCTTCTTAACCCCAAGAAGTTCCGTGTTGATGGTTGGGGTGCATACCACGAGGTAGGCCACTGTAACCAGCTGCCAGGCTTCAAGTGGACAGGTATGGCCGAGGTGACAAACAACTTCACAGCCATGTACTGCGCACACTTCTTCATCGGTGACAACTTCCCTAAGCACAAGTCAGACTACATGCTTCTTATGAGCGGTTCATGGTATGACGAGTCAGGAACACTGCACAGTTGCTCAAACCGCTACGACGCTGCATGGCAGTGCTTCTACGACAATGGCAAGAAACACGCATTCAGCGCATACGTTGGTGGTGATCCAGACATTGAAAAACGAGGCATTGACCCATTCTTCCGCATTGTTCCATTCTGGCAGCTTTATCTCTACAACACATTGGTAATGGGCCGCAAGGACTTCTATGCTGACGTATATCACCAGTGCCGTGTGGGTAATCTTCCTGATGGTTCTCCAAACTTGGCACTTTCTCCTGCCGAGGAGCAGGCACGCGGTGGATACAACAACGACGGTGAGCGTCAGATGAACTTCATCCGCTTGTGCTGTGACGCAGCCCAGGAGGATTTGACCGAGTTCTTCGAGATGTGGGGCTTGATGACTCCATTCGAGGGAGTAATCAACGACTACGGTGCTCACAAGTTCCGTGTTACTCAGGCCATGATTGACGAGGTTTATGATTACGCCAAGAAGTATCCAATGCCAACGAAGAAGAACATCTGGTTCATCAACAACTACAACCTCGACAAGTACCGCAATGGTGACGGTAGCGATGTTACCGGCTTCAATATCCCAGCAGATATTGATGAGTGCGACGGTAGATATGTAGGTCTATACAATGGTATGTAATTTTGTAGGGATTTTACCTATGATTTATATTGATTAAATAATTCGACAAACCAAAGAGCTCTACTCATTTTGGGGAAAGCTCTTTGGTTTTTTAACCTATACAACCTATGAAACATCTATTATCACTTTTTGCTACGATGACACTGCTCTTTGTGGGCGGATGTTCAAGTAGCGAGGGAGTCACGGAGGAGCCCGTAATTCCCGAAATTACGGTAAGCAAGGAGAGCTTCACAATCAGCAAGGCTGGTGCCACCGTGTCAATCAATGTCAGCGTCAGCACCACCGATGGCAAGTGGAGATATACCCTGTCAAAGACGGGTGAGGGTTGGTGTAAAATCTCTCGTGTGACCAACTCCAACACGCTGAAAGTCACCGTAAGCTCTAACGACGAGGTTAGGGCTCGCGAGGCAACCATCTCAATCATCTCAGAGTCAGACAGCAACCTGCGCAAGAGCATCAAAATCAAGCAGGCAGGAGCATCGGATGGCCTGATTATCGAGGAGACAAAATTTGAGATTCCATCCAAGAACCACACCTTCACCGTACCATTCTTCGCGAATGTAGATTTCGAAGTTGAGATTGAGGAGGGCAAGGATTGGATTGAGTACATCCCACGCAGCGCGGGTGCCGACGATGACGAGCCTTTGCAGTTCAAGGTCAGCAACAACCCCGACAAGGAACCACGTGAGGTGAACATCACAGTCAGCTCTACATCGCCAAAGGAGTCTGTCACCATTCAGGTCAAGCAGAAGGGCAAGGACTCGGTAGCTAATACCGATGCTATTGCAGACGATAAGGTTGTGAAAATTTATAGCATGACAACCAATTCATCGATTTATGGTGGAATAAATATTCTCAAAAACGCCTACGATGGCGACTTAGACTCTTGGGTTGGAGCTACGGGAGATTTTCCTGTTGAATTCACATGCAAGTTCAATAACGCCGATAGAATTGACTATGTGGATATCTACCCTGGTAAGGGTGAAGGCATTTGGAGTGAAGTCGATATTTATGGTACCGTAGAGGGTGGCGTGAAGGAACTCATCGGTTCATACGACTTCAAGGCTTCAAAGGAGACTCAACGTGTATATTTTACTCTGATTAAGCCTAAGGAGGTAGTCTTTGTTGTACGTTCGGCAGCCAATAGCGCCGGCATCAAAGCCGCTGTGCACGAGATTATCTTCTACAGCAAGGGTATTAGCGACTTCAACGAGCTTGACATCTTTACCGACTTCTCATGTGCAGAACTTCGTGATGATGTGACCAAAGAGCAGATTGACGCTATCGAGAATGATTTCTTCCGCGACTTGGCGCTTTATATCTATTCAGGTGATTTCGACCCTAAGTACCGTGCAGCTTACTATGAGCCATACCCTCACCCAGATGTCGATGCAAAGCGATTCCGCACAAGCGGATACTCATTGTTCGACAATGTGACAGGTATGTATTTTGAGGCGGGCGAGCATATTGTTTTCGTTGATGAGACCTACGACACGCCCGTTTCTATCAGTGTTGTAGATTATATAAGAAGCAACGGATATGACGACTATATTCTCCACAAGGGTCTGAATAAGCTCAACATCAAGAATAAGGGTCTGATTTATGTTCGCTACCACACCGAAGATACCAAGGCGAAGCCTATACGCGTCAATTTCCCAACCGCATTGGTGAATGGTTACTACGACCTTGTTGAGGACCCGGATGCTGACGTTGGGCAGATGCTGACAAATGCTCCCTCGGAGCTCTTCGACATGCGCGGCGAAAAGTCAATCTACACCTTCCCCGTGAAGTATTATTTGCAGTTCTGCAACAGCACACAGAAGGCAAAGGATGTAATACAGCAGGCTGACTCCATCATCTTCTTGCAGGAGCAGTTCCAGGGACACCACAAGTACAACACCGGAGGTCACCGTAACCGTATGCTCTACCATGCCTCAAAGGAGTTGGCATATATGTATGCAGGCGGATACGACACAGGCTACTCAATGCACCCAGACGTCGGTGATGGCGCCATGAGAGCCATGCTGGATCCAAAGCTGTTGCGCAGCAGTTCATGGGGCCCTTATCATGAGGTGGGTCACAAGAATCAGATTCCAGGCTTCAACTGGGCAGGTATGGGTGAGGTAAGTAACAACATCTGTGCAATGTACTGTGTGTCGAAGTTCCGCACATGGGCCGAGAGTGACTATATTTTCACCGAGGGTAACGAGCGCATCAAAGAGAATGGCGTTGTTGTTCGCACACACAACGATCGCTACGAGGCTGCATGGGCCGAGCTTGCACACTATGGCGAGAACCCAGGCGTTTATAGTCTCTACGTTGACCCATTCTACAAATTAGTACCTCTGTGGCAGTTGTACCTCTACAATACCAAGGTTATGGGTCGTGAGGACTTCTACCCCGACATGTACCACATCATGCGTACGTCAAACGACATCCCCGAGGATTACGGAGCCCGCCAGCTCAACTTCGTGAAGGTGTGCTGCGATGTGGCAAAGGAGGATTTGACAGAGTTCTTCGAGAAGTGGGGCTTCTTCACCGTATGTGATGAGATTATCGATGACTATGGCAACAAGCGACTCCTCATCACCGAGGATATGGTCAAGCAGATTAAGGACCACGCTGCGCAGTATCCAAAGCCTACGAAGCAGAACCTTTGGTTTATAAGCAACTATAACTTGCAGAAGTTTATCGACACCGACGGTAGTGGAGTTACAGGTTTTGAGACGCCACGACTTTAGTAAGTCGCACTACTGCATTTAACCTAAACTGAAAAGGGGTGTCCAAGCAAATGGTTGGACACCCCTTTTAGTTTCATTAAAATCGCAAGACTACTTGATAATCACCGCATTTACAAGTCTTACGCCCGACAATCGGTTTATCTCGGCGGCGATAGTCTCACGACGGTAGAAAAGTTCCGAGCGAATGACACTCGACGAAAGGTGGGCATAGAGAATGTGATTCTCCAGCTTCAGCGCCGTGGTGTGGTCAGCAGCCCTATCCCCCACTACCTCGCGCCACGTATCGGGTAGTTTACCCTCAGCTATTTTGGCCGCAACATAGGGACGTGAGAAAAACTCCTTCAGCACATCTCCGAATAACATAGTCTTTGTACGTCTCATGATTTCACCTCGCCGCTTTCTACCGTAAAGAGCGCATAGTGCTGACCTGCATTCTTCAATGTGGTCTCCAGCCGCACTTTATTACAGTCGGTTATACATATCTGCCCAAAGTCATCACCCGACACCAGCCTGAGCAGACGCTCTACACGCCGCATGTCGAGCTTGTCAAACAAGTCATCGAGCAGCAGAATGGGTTTCTCGCCCGTATGCTCTGCCAGCAATCTGTACTGAGCAAGTTTTAACGCAATCAGAAAACTCTTCTGCTGACCCTGTGAGCCATACTTACGGAGTGGGTAATCGCCAATGGTGAATACAAGGTCGTCACGATGTACGCCCGATGTCGTAAACTGACTTACAAGGTCGCGCTCCCTCGAGCGCAGCAGAATATCGCTCAACGAAGCCTGCCCGAGGTCTGAACGATATTGAATATCAACACATTCCCTATCCTCCGACAGAAGCGAATAATACTCCTTGACCAGGGGTAGCATCTTCTCTATAGTCTTGCGGCGTGACTCGTAAACGACTGTACCATGCTCGTTGAGCTGCATGTCGTATATCTGCAACATAGCCTCATCTGAAGATTTCTTTAGGAATGTATTACGCTCGGCCAAAACGGCATTGTATCGCATCATAGCCTGGAGGTACACCTTGTCAAGCTGCGAGATAAAACCATTAAGGTAGCGGCGACGCTCCTCGGCGGCATCGGTAATAAGGTCCGAATCGCGTGGCGAGACTATCACCACGGGAAAGTTACCCACGTGGTCAGCTATGCGGTCATACTCCTTGCCATTGCGCTTGATAATCTTGCCCCCGCGTTTTGAGAACGAGCAATTCACCAGCTCCACACGCTGCCCATCGCTGAGATATGAGCCCTCGGTCACGAAGAAATCTTCACCATGCGACACGCTCTGTCCATCTGACATGGTAAACGCCGACTTCGACATCGAGAGATAGTATATGGCATCAAGTATGTTGGTCTTGCCTGCCCCATTGTCACCCACAAAGCAGTTCACACCCTCCGACAGCATTATTTCGGCCTGATGAATATTCTTGAAGTTTATAAGCAATAGCTTCTTTAGCTGCATAATTCCGTATATTTGATAACAAAGTTACAATTTTTCATCGACTTTTTCTCGATTTACCGCCCACAATTACATTTTCCATCGCAAAATATGATGTTTTTTCGGTTTTTTATTTTAATTTTGC
>JAFOHD010000113.1 GCA_017421945.1 Alistipes sp.
GCAACTTCAAACTGCTAATACCGCAATAACCGCGAGCAAACTTATCAAACTCCTTCATAACCTTTATGATTAAATCAAAATTTGGACTCTGCAAACATTACGCCCAGAGTCCAAATCTTAAATTATTTTATACTATTTCGACCGTTAAAGAGAGCCTGCACCAAGCGATATGCTACGAGAAAACCCTTTCACACCATCCCGACACTTTTCCACCCGTCAGGCGGGGCCGCTCCTTAACCTCGAGGGGACTAACCCTCCTGTGCCATCTTTGCGAACTCCTCCGATGAAACAGCCTTTGTAGTAACCTTAATCTTTGACTTAACGTACTCTACAACCTTCAACTCATAGAGTTTCTCGTAAATCTTCTGGGCCTGCTCCTTGTTCTCCAAAATCTGCTTTGAGAAGTTAGCAACCATCTCCTCGGGAGCAGAAGGCATACCGTACTGTGCAAACTGTGCCTTTGCAAACTCCTTAGCCTCGGCCTCGGCCTCCTCCTTGCTTACAGTCAACTCTGCGCTCTGGATGAAGTGCTTCTGGATATAGTTCCAGGTGAACATCATCAAGAAACCATCAAAATCCTTCTCAATATCCTCCTTTGAGAACTTGCCCTCGTTGATTACATACAACCAACGCTTCAGGAACTCGGCAGGCATCTGCAACGCTGCCTTCTCCATCAAGAAGTTACGCACACGGATTGTGAACAGGTAGTCAGCCTCGCGACCAAGCTCAGTCTCAATCTCTGTTGCGAGGTACTTGTCAAGCTCGGCCTCAGATGTGATGTTACCTGCTGGGAACGCCATCTTGAAGAACTCTTCGTTAAGCTCAGGGTTAGCAAACTGACGAATCTGCTTAATCTCCAAAGTGAACTTAGGATTGATTGACTCCAACTCCTCCTCCTTAACCTTGAGGATTGAAGCACGCTGTGATGCCGACTTGTAAAGCTCGTTTACATCAACCTCCATCTTGTCGCCTACCTTCTTGCCCAGGAACGCAGCACGCTCCTCGTCTGACATCGAGATAAGACCAACGTAAGCGTCATCAACCTGAATATCGCCGTTATCCAAAGCTACGGTCAAAGCCTCATCCTTGGCTACACTCTCAACCTCCACCAAACGGCCATAGCGGCGCAGGTAGTTGTCCTTGTAGCCCTCGGTCATCTGTGCATCAACCTTAATCTTGTTGTAGGTGAGTTTGTCCTCCTTTGTAAGCTCAAGCTCAATCTTTGGAGCCTCGCCAATCTCAAACATGAACTCGTGCTCGGTGTTGTTCTCGAAATCGAAATCACCCTGCTCATCCGATGGAATCACATCACCTACATAGTCGATACCCTCCTTCTGCAAATACTCGAATACAGAGTTTGATGCAATCTTGTATGACTGCTCAGCAATGGCACCCTTACCATACATCTTGCGTACTACACCCATTGGCACCATGCCTGGACGGAATCCTGGGATGTTAGCCTTGCGCTTGTACTCACGCAACATCTTGTCAACTGCCTCGCTGTAATCCTGCTCGTTTACGACTACCTTCAAAACTGAGGTACCCACTTCACGTTGTTCTCTTGTAATTTTCATAGTCTCTTCGTTATATTTTATTCGATTTTCTCTCTTTTAATCCGATTTCGGAGTGCAAAGGTAATTAATTTTAATTAATTAGCGACGTTTTAGCATAAATTTATTACTCTTTACCCTGGCAATACTCTCTTTTGCGGTAGAGCTGGTCACGCAACTGCGGTCTGAAACCCGCCTCACGGATGGCATTCTGTATTCCTTCAGCATCGAAAGAGTTGTGTGCCCCGGCACTCGAAACCACGTTCTCCTCAATCATTATCGAGCCCATGTCGTTTGCTCCGCTATGCAGTGCCAGCTGCGCCGTGCGTTTACCAACCGTCAGCCACGACGCCTGAATGTTGTCTATATTATTGAGAACCAGACGAGAAACTGCAATCATTCGGATATACTCCAGCGGAGAGAAATGTGTAACGATTCCCTCAGCCTCAAGGAGTGTACCTTCAGAACGGAATATCCATGGGATAAATGCCACAAAGCCCCAATTCCCCTCGGGGCAGCGAGCCTGCAAATCACGCACAGCAAGCAGGTGGTCCACCCTCTCACGTGCAGTCTCCACATGACCATACATCATCGTTGCCGAGGTGGGCAGATTCATCTCATGCGCCTGGTGCATGACATCTATCCACTCACGCACACCAGGCTTGGCGGGCGAGATATATTTGCGTACCCTATCTACCAGAATCTCGGCTCCGGCACCGGGCAGCGAGTCCAGCCCGGCAGCAACCAGGCGTTCCAAGGTCTCACGCACAGAAAGGCTGCTAACCTTCGCAATATGAGCTACTTCGGGCGCACCCAGCGCATGCAGACGCACCTGGGGATACTCGCTTTTCAGTTGGCGAAACAAATCCTCGTAAAACTCCACTCCCAAACGGGGATGCAGGCCTCCCTGCAATAGCAGCTGGTCACCTCCCAGCTCCAGCATTCGCTCAATCTTGGGACGATACTCCTCCATTGAGGTTATAAACTCGCGCTCAACCTGGTGGGGTTTGCAGTGGAAATTACAAAACTTACAACCCGAGATGCAGACGTTTGTAATATTGACGTTACGGTCTATCTGCCACGTCACCACACCGGCATCGGGCACCACCTCACGGCGCACCTCATCGGCCACCTGAGCCAACTTTTCGAGTGGAGCCTCCTCCCACAGCCAATAAGCCTCCTCGGCGGTGAGCGTAGCCCTCGCTCTGGCACGTGCAAATATCTCCTCAGCCCTCATCTATCGTCGCTTGCTTACAATAAGTTGAAAATCAATGGTGCGGCGGCGCATATCAACGCCCTTCACACGCACCCACACCTCCTCACCGAAGGCTATGCGGCGACCCGATACTCGACCTACAACCTCAAAGCGCGCATCGTCGTAATAGTAGTAGTCATCCTCAATATCCCTGAGAAATGCCATACCCTCGATGTTGGTATCGTTCAGTTCTACATAAATACCCCACTCGCTCATGCCCGAGACATGGCCCTTGAACACCTCGCCAACCTTATCCTTCATGAACTCGGCCATCTTGTACTTGATGGATGCACGTTCAGCCTCTGATGCAATAACCTCGCGCTCGGAAGAGTGTACACACTGCCCCTCAAGCACGCGCTTATCGGGCGACTTGCCATCTGCAAGATAGCGGGCCAGCAGACGGTGTACCATCATATCGGGATAACGGCGTATGGGTGAAGTGAAGTGGGTATAGTACTTGAATGCCAGACCATAATGTCCCACATTATCGGTGGTGTAAAACGCCTTCGCCATGCTGCGCACAGCAAGCGACTGGATGGCATTCTCCTCGGGGCGACCCTTAACCTCTGTGACAAGTTTATTTATAGCCTTCGCCACAGAGCGACCCTTCGAGGCCTTGAACTGATAGCCAAACTTCAACACAAAATCGCGGAAACGCGAGAGTTTCTCCTCATTGGGTTCTTCATGCACACGGTAAACCATTGGTCGTTGCACACGCTTGCCTGCAACCTCACGATAGGAACAAAACTCTGCGACACGACGGTTGGCAAGCAACATAAACTCCTCGATAAGCTGGTTTGACTCCTTCTGCTCCTTGGTATATACGCCCAGCGGCTTGCCCTTTTCGTCAAGGATGAACTTGAACTCGGCTCGCTCAAAACTCACAGCCCCCGCCTTGAAGCGACGGCTGCGCATCTTCTGCGCCATGTCGTTCAGCACACCTATCTCATCGGCATAATCACCCACGCCTGTCTCGATGCGGGCCTGCGCCTCGGCATAGGTGAAACGGCGGTCGGAGAAAATCACCGTACGACCAAACCACTCATCCACGACCTCTGCATCGGCATTGAGCTTAAAGACCGCCGAGAAACACAGTTTCTCCTCATTGGGGCGCAGCGAACAAAGCTCATTACACAACCTCTCGGGCAACATAGGCACCGTTCTATCGACCAGATAGACCGATGTACCTCGCTCCTGCGCCTCGCAATCAACAACCGAGTCGGGACGTACGTAGTGCGTTACATCGGCAATATGAACTCCTACCTCCCAAAAACCATCCTCAAGTTTGCGAATGGACAACGCATCGTCAAAATCCTTGGCATCGGCAGGGTCAATGGTGAAGGTCGTCACCTTGCGGAAATCCCTGCGCTGGGCAATCTCCGTCTCGTCAATATGTGCCGAGATGGCATTTGCTGCCAACTCAACTTCCTCCTCAAACTTATACGGAAGATCGTACTCTGCCAGGATGGCGTGCATCTCAACATCGTTATCGCCCTGACGGCCCAACACATCAACTATAACGCCACGTGGTGACCTGTCGCCCTCACGCCAATCCTCAATGCGGAAAACAACCTTATCACCATCCTTCACTTCGGGATACAACTTACGCTGGAAGAAGATATCCATCTGCAACTTACGTGAGTCGGGACGCACAAATATAGCTGCACGGCTGACCTCGGCAACACCCACATACTGACGTTTGCTGCGCTCCAGCACACGGGTGATGGCTCCCTCGGGATTGTCACCCTCACGATGTGGCTGACGCTGCAACACAACCTCTACCCTGTCGCCATCCAGAGCACAACGTGTATTACGCTGATTCACATATATATCGGCATCAAGCTCCTCGACTCTGACATAGGCAGCACCCGACACCGCCAAATCGACTACGCCCTCGTAATGAGGCAACTGCGATGACGAGAGTTGAAACCTATCGCGGCTACGACGCTCCACCACGCCTCCCTCGACAAGTGCCTCCACAATGTCGCGCACCATATAGCGGCCCTCCTTGTTATTGCCGCCCGATGCCGAAGCCAGCTGCTTCAACGAGAACTCCCTGTCGGGGAACTCCCTGAACATATTCACAATAAAAGCCGACCTAAGGCTCATGGAATCTGTGCGTGATGACTTCTCGCGCGACTCCTTTCTCTTTCTTTGTGCCATAACCTATTTATTCAAGATGCTCAACGCTAACTGATACATAAACTCCTCGCCCACATCCAGTGCCCTCTCGTCGGGCAGGAACATTGCCGTGTGCGACCGTCCCGATGCCTGACCTACGCCCAGGCGATAGAATATCGAAGGGTAAATTTGTGTGTAATATCCAAAATCCTCGGCCGTGGGACGCATATCCAAATCCATGACCTTGAAACCACGACTCTCGGCCAGAAGCATAGCCTCATAGGTGAGCTGTATGTTATTCTCAACACATGGATAACCGTGACGTATATCCACCTCTACCTCAACATCATATTTATACTCAATCTCGTGCGCCACGTTCACAATCATATCCTTCACACGTTCACGCAGCTTCTCGCTAAAGGTACGCATCGTACCCTGACACATGGTTGTGTCGGGGATGACATTGGTAGCACCCTCGGCCACAACCCTGCCTATCGACACCACACAGTCATCGCTGTTGAAGGCATTGAGGCGCATGATAAGGTCCGAGATAGCAACCACCGAATCCTTGATGCGGCAACGCATGGCGGCATGCCCTCCAACACCACGCACCTTGAAGTGCAGCTCGTCGGTCGAAGCCATAAACTTGCCCGGGCAGAAACCTATCTCACCCACCTCCAAGTCGGCATCGACATGCTCACCTATGACCGCCACAACATCATAATCCTTGAAAGGCTCCTCCTCCAGGACATACTTGGCACCACCCGGATTACACTCCTCACCTGGCTGAAACACTCCCAGCAGCGTACCCTCAAAATCGGGATTCGCCTGCAAACGCTTAAGCACGCCATAGAGTATCGCCGCATGACAGTCATGACCACAGCCGTGCATCACGCCGTCAATCTTTGAGGCCCACTCCACACCCGTTTTTTCGCATATGGGAAGTGCATCAATATCGGCACGCAGCACAACGCACCGTTTCAGATTACCTCGGCGACCCTCAATGCGAGCCAGAACACCCGTATTGGCGATAGGCCTATGTTCAATACCCAAGAGCGACAACTGCTCCGAGATAAATGCCGCTGTGTGATGCTCCTCAAACGAAAGTTCGGGATGAGCATGCAGCGTTCTGCGAAATTCTCTTGTATCCATAACTATTCTGTTTTGCGTGGACGCCAGCGAGCCAAAAGCTCGATGTGAGCAGGCGTAGTACCACAACAACCTCCTACTATGTTCAACACCCCTGCTCTTGACAGTCGGTCAAGCGGCTTGACAAACTGCGAAGGGCTCTCACCCTGCCTGCCAAGTGCCGGATAGAGGATGATGGGAAGCTTACACTCTGCCACAAGAGTCTGCACCGCCACCTCCATCTGCTTCGCGCCCATCGAGCAGTTGAATCCCACGGCTGCGAGGGCAGACATGGGTATCTGCTCAAGGAACTTTTTTATGGTTGCTCCGCTTGCAACCCTACCCTCGAGGCGTGAGAGCGTGGCCGAGAGCAATATCGGCATACTCTCGGAGTGCTTGCGGACCTGCTCAATGGCAATCCTCGCATTCTCGGCATCCATGACAGTCTCAACCAAAATCATATCCACACCTCCATCTATAAGGCCACGTATCTGCGTAGCATATGCCTCGGCGAGCTGCTCGGCCGATGTGTCATTGGCAAGCGAGAGGTTGCGCGACGTGGGGCCCACCGAGCCCGCCACAAAACGTGGATGCTCCGAGGTGTGGAATTTTGCCACGGCACTGCGTGCCAACTCGGCACCCGCTCGCGCCAACTCATAGGAACGCTCCTGCAAGCCATACGGGCCAAGGCACAACGCATCGGCACATGTGGTATTGGTGGTGATGATGTCGGCACCCGCCTTCAGGTATGCCTCATGCAGAGCCTGCACAACCTCGGGCTTATGAAGATTCAACATCTCCAATGCTCCATCGTGGCCCTGTGCAATCAATTCGCTGCCCATAGCACCATCCAGCACCAATATTTTACGCTTAAGCACTCTCTGAAACTCCATCCTACTGCTTGATTAATTCAACTTCAAACAACTTGTTCCAACGCTTTCCCGTGAGGAAAATACGTTTACCCACACTATCGTATGCAATGCCGTTCAGCACATCGGTCTCCTCGCTCATATCCTGTTCACCGAGCAGATTACGACAATCAACAACACCCTCGACAACGCCTGTTTCGGGATTAATTATCATAACATAGTCGGTAGTATATACATTTGCCCATATCTTGCCATCAATCCACTCCAGCTCGTTGATATAATCAACCGCCTCACCACGGAGCGTTACCGTCACCTTCTTTTCACGCTTGAAGGTTTCGGGATTGATACGGTAGATGTACGACGTTCCGTCCGACATATAAAGGCTCTTGCCATCACTTGTAAGTCCCCAGCCCTCACCGGCATAACGAAAATCCTTCAAGCGCTTGCCCTGCAAGTCATAGACGTGGGCTATGCCATTTGTCCATGTAAGTTGAAAAACCCTATCACCCAGCACCGTGATACCCTCACCAAACTCCGAGCGGGGCAGATTCACAAGCACCTCCACATTGCCACTCTCCAGATTAACCTTCTGCAACCTCGACTCACCCCATTCGCCCGTGCCTTCCCACAGAACTCCATCGACATACTGCAAGCCTTGCGTATAACTATCAACACTATGAGGATATACATTCTTAACATTCAGCGTAAAATATTCAGGCTGCACGATTTGGGGCGCACCTTCAATCTTCTTTGTCTGCGACCCGCACGAAGCTATCATGACACAGAACAGAAATACAAACAGCAATTTTTTCATACAAATATATTTTCACAAATATAAGTATTTTTCTCAAAACAGAGGCTGAAACCAAAGATATTATTCTTCAGTTTCAGCCCTAAAAATGTTATAAAACGATCTTCGGATTACAGCTTAGCCTTCTTCACGCCCTCGAAAGTCATCTTCACAGGCAGGATGTTGCCATCCTTGTCGAACTCCATGACATCGATGCAGGTGACACGGTTATTACCATCGTTTGAACCAAGTGGACGGCGATGGTAAACAATGTAATACTGATCCTTCTTCTTATTGTATATCACCGAATGGTGGCCCGCACCGGTAGCAATTTCGGGATCCTGCTGCAAGATAACTCCCTTGCGCTCGAATGGGCCAAATGGAGAGTCGGCAATGGCATAAGCAACACGGTAGTGAGGACCTGTCCAGCCGCCCTCTGACCACATGAAGTAGTACTTGCCATCACGAATGAACATGAATGGACCCTCAACATATCCCTTTGGTGTAACCTCTTTATACATTGTACCATCCTCAAATGGAACTATGCTCTTGAAATCATCGGCAAGCTTTACGACGTTGCAGTGACCCCAACCGCCATAGTACATGTAGTATGTACCATCCTTATCCTGGAACACAAACTGGTCGATAGGCTGTGCACCGTTCACGATGTCGTTAATCAGTGGCTTGCCAAGCAAATCCTTGAAAGGACCCTGAGGTTGGTCGGCAACGGCTACGCCAATACCACCTACTTCACCCTGATGAACATCGTTACCGCCGAAGAAGAGGTAATACTTACCATCCTTCTCCAACGCAGCAGGAGCCCACAATGCAAGACGCAGCCATGAGATACTTGACTGGTCGATGATGCGCTCATGCTTTGTCCAATTAACCAAATCCTTTGATGAGAAGCAATCGAAATGAAGCTGCTGACGGAATGGAGCCGAATAGGTTGGATAAATCCAATAGGTCTTGCCGAAAATCACTCCCTCGGGATCAGCGTAGTTGCCCTCAAATACGGGATTGCCAGCACTCTTCTGACCATACGAAGTCACCGCAAATAGTGCAGCAACAATCACAAATAACAAATGTTTTTTCATAAGTCTAATAATTTACAATTTAGCACGCTTTACTCCCTCAAATGTAATCTTCACAGGCAAGATGTTACCCTCCTGGTCAAACTCCAGCAAATCGATGCAAGTAACACGATTGTTACCATTTGTTGAGCCGAGTGGGCGACGGTGATAAACCATGTAGTACTGATCTTTGCGGGGGTTATACATTACAGAGTGGTGACCTGCACCCGTAGCAACCTCGGGGTCCTGCTGCAAAATGACGCCCTTGCTCTCGAATGGTCCGAATGGTGAGTCGGCAATGGCATAAGCAACACGGTAGTCGGGACCTGTCCAGCCGCCCTCTGACCACATGAAGTAATACTTGCCATCACGAATGAACATGAATGGGCCCTCGACATATCCCTTTGGTGTAACCTCCTTATACATTGAGCCATCCTCGAATGGGACAATACTCTTGAAATCGTCGGCCATCTTAACCATGTTACAACGGCCCCAGCCACCATAATACATGTAGTATGTGCCGTCTGTATCCTTAAAAACAAACTGGTCGATAGGCTGCGCACGGTTTACAATAGAGTCGATGAGCGGCTTGCCCAGCAAATCCTCAAAAGGTCCTTGTGGCTGGTCGGCAACAGCTACACCGATACCACCCAACTGCTCATTGTTCTGGATGTTATTACAGCTGAAGAAGAGGTAATACTTGCCATCCTTCTCCAACGCTGCGGGTGCCCACAAAGCATTGTTGAGCCACTTGATGCGTGTATTGTCGATGATACGCTCATGCTTCTGCCATGTGATAAGGTCTTTTGACGAGAAGCAATCCAAATAAAGTTGCTCATGGAATGGTGCCGAATAGGTTGGATAAATCCAATAGGTGTCACCAAACACCAAACCCTCGGGGTCGGCATAATCGCCCTCGAAGATGGGATTTCCAGCAGTTGGTTGCTTGCACGATGTGGCAACTGCCAAAACAGCCGCCACAACAAACATAATCTTTGTAATTTGTTTCATAATGATTTTATTTAGGTTAGTTAATATTACTTCAATCCCATAGCATCAACCAGAGCCTGGGTCTGTGGCTCATGACCACGGAACTCAACATAGAGTTCCATAGGGTGACGCTGGCCACCGCTCTCCAGCAATTTGCGGAAAGCACGGGCTGTCTGCTCATCGAAGATTCCCTTCTCCTTGAAGAGCGAGAAGGCATCGGCAGCCAACACCTCGGCCCACTTATAGCCGTAATATCCCGCGGCATAACCTCCCGAGAAGATGTGTGTAAAGGCCGGTGACATGGCTGTACCATCAACCGTAGGCACTACCTGCACAGCCGACATAGCCTCACGCTCAAACTCCTGAACATCACCATTATATGGCGACACCAGGGTATGCCATGCCATATCGGAAAGGCCAAACGAGAGCTGGCGCAGGTTGCTGTATGCTGCAAGAAAATTCTTTGATGCAACAATCTTCTCAACCAACTCGGCGGGGATAGGCTCACCCGTCTGGTAATGAACAGCCCACATATCGAGATACTCCTTCTCGGTAGCCCAATTCTCCATAATCTGTGATGGCAATTCAACAAAGTCACGATATACGCTCGTTCCATTCAGCGACTCATACTCACCCTTTGCCAGCATGCCGTGCAGGGCGTGGCCGAACTCATGCAGGAAGGTGGTAAACTCGTCAAAGGTAAGCAACGAAGGTGTGGTTGGGGTTGGCTTGGTGAAATTCATCACAAGCGACACCAAAGGACGTATCTCACGACCCTCAACAATCTTCGTTCCCCTGAACTCGGTCATCCACGCACCTGAACGCTTCGACTCACGTGGGAAGAAATCCAGATACAGCACCGAGAGGAACTCGCCATCACGGTCAAGCACCTCATAAGCCTTAACTTCAGGGTGATACACCGCAATATTTTCATTTGGCACAAACTGCAATCCATAGAGTTTCTCGGCCACCATGAACACGCCCTTGATAACGTTGTCGAGCTTCAGATAGGGCTTCACCTGCTCATCATTGATGGCATACTTCTCCGACTTGTACTTCTCGGTATAATAAGCCCAATCCCAGGGCATCACATCACCCTCAAGACCAAGTGAGTGGGCGTAGTCGTTAATCATAGTATAATCCTTCTTGCCATAATCAATGGTCGCCTCACGCAGCTCATCAAGGAATGTGTTTACACTCTCGGCACTGCCTGCCATACGCTCCTCAAGCACATAGTCGGCATAGGTATCATAACCCAGCAGGCGGGCAATCTTCAGGCGCAGGTCGGCAATCTTGCATATGATAGCCGTATTGTCAAACTCACCACCCAAAGCACGACTATTGTAGGCGCGATAGAGCGCTTCCTTCTCATTGCGCTGTGATGAATAGGTCATAAATGGGATGTAGCTGGGAGCCTTCAATGTCACCGTCCAACCCTTCTCGCCACGCGCCGCAGCATCGGCAGCCATAGCCTCCTTGACAAAGTCGGGCAGTTCGGCAACCTTCCCTGCATCGGTGATATTTATGGCAAAGGCATTTGTTGCCGACAAGGCATTCTGACCAAAGAGCAGTGTCGCCTCCGACAAGGCAGCTGTGTACTCACGATACAAAGCCTTATCCTCATCCGAGAGCGAAGCTCCCGAACGGGCAAAACCCTTATAGCAGTCATCAAGCAGTTTCTCGTCCACATCGCTTAATCCCAGACGAGAACCCTCGTAAACCTTCTTCACACGCTCGAAGAGCTTGGGATTGAGCGATATGTCGTTACTCAGTTCGGTAAGCTTGGGTTGAATACGCAGAGCTATGGCATCCATCTCGTCCGATGTGTCGGCCTCACGCAGATTGTAGAATAGACCCAGGATGCGGTTAAGCAACGCACCCTGCAACTCCAATGCCACCACCGTGTTTTTGAATGTAGGCTTAGCGGGATTGTTCACAATAGCCTCAACCTCGGCTCTCGATACAGCAATGGCTGTCTCAATTGCAGGCTCATAGTCTGTTATCTTAATCTTGTCAAACGGAGGTGTAGCATAAGGGGTGTCCCACTCCGCCAAAAGGGGATTAGTGGTATCAATCTCAGGAAGCTCCACAACGGGCATCTGCTCACCGCCACAACCTGCCAACAATGCACTGAATGTCATCATTAAAAAAATTTTTTTCATAATTTCCTATTCTATTCCTTCATTTACTTTAATCGAATCTGCTTGAGCCTCAGCCGCACGTGCAGCCTCACGCTCCTGACGTGAACGCTCGGCACGCTGACGAGCCTGCTCGCGAGTATCTACTCGTACTATCGTCTGCTTTGAACCTGACTCCTCCTCGGCTACCTCCTTCTGCATCAAACCTCGGGCAACAAGCATGGCTGTTTTATCGGGTTCTGCGCCACGGAAAGCACGATACATATCCATACCATCACGACTGCCACCCTTCGAGAGAATCTCACCACGCAGACGCTCGGCCGTAGCACGGTCAAACAAATCGCCACTCTCAACAAAAGCTTGAAACGCATCCTTATCGAGCACCTCGGCCCAAATGTAGAAGTAGTAACCGGCCGAATAACCTCCGTCAAAGATGTGGCTGAAGTATGTGTAATGGTAGCGAGGCTCAATCTGTGGAATCAGGCCACGATTACCCACCAGCGACTTATGCTCAAACTCCACAACATCAACCTTTTCGGGATTCTCAACTGCATGAATATCAAAATCCGACAATGCCGCAGCCAACAACTCGGTAGTATTAAAGCCCTCGTTGAAGGTGGCACTCTTACGTATTTTCGAAATCATATCATCGGGCATAACAGCACTTGTCTGGTAATGCACCGCATACTGCTTGAGCATAGGTTCCGAGAACGCCCAATTCTCCATAATCTGCGATGGCAGCTCCACAAAGTCGCCCTCAACACCTGCCAGACCACGATACTTGACATCGGCAAAGAGGTTGTGCAGGGCATGACCGAACTCATGAAACAAGGTCTCCACCTCGTCGATCGAGAGCAATGCGGGCGAATTTCCCACGGCAGGCGTAAAATTACAAACTATGCTGACCACCGGTGGCACACGCTTGCCATCCTTGTAGGATTGGTCAACATAGGTACCACACCAAGCACCACCCTGCTTGCTGGCACGAGGGTGGAAATCAAAATACAGCGCACCGAGGGGAGTATCATCACCATCAAGCACCTCATACACCTCGCAATCCTTATGGTACATAGGGGCTCGCAAAGGACGTATCGTAATGCCAAACAGACGATTGGCAAGGAAGAAAATTCCATTCTTGGCATTATCCAACGACAGATACTCACGCACCTGCTCCTCCTCAAGATCAAAGTCTCGCTCACGCAGCTTCTCGGCATAATACCACCAATCCCACGACTCAAACGTTGCATCCATACTATTGTCTCGCTTGAACAGAGGCATCATAAGTGCCAGCTCAGCCTTCGCTTGTGCGAGCGCAGGTGTCCACACACCCTCAAGCAGCTCATACACAGCCTCGGGCTTTTGAGCCATCTCATCGGCGGTAACATAGTGGGCATAAGAGTCATAGCCCAACAACTTGGCCTTCTTGCATCGCAGGCTGACCATCTCGGAAATGATGGCCTTGTTGTCGTTCTCATTATCGTTGTTGCCACGCTTCAGATAGGCCTTATATATTTGCTCGCGCAACTCCCTGTTCTCGCAATAGGTAAGTAAAGGTAACATGCTGGGCTTGTGCAACGTGAATAGATACTCACCTTGATGTCCCGCAGCCTTTGCCTCCGCAGCGGCCGACTCCTGGACAGCAGAAGGTAAATTCTCAACATCCTCATGTTTTAGGAAGAGCTGGTAGGCGTTGGTCTCAGCAAGCAGGTTGCGACCGAAATCAACACCCAGCACCGACAGGCGTTCATTAATCTGCTGCAACGAAGTCTTATCCTCGGGTGAGAGCAAGGCTCCCGAGCGTACAAAATCATTGTAAATCTTCTCGGTAAGGCGTTTCTCGTCACCCACCAAGCCTTCGGCATCGCGACTCTCATACACCCTCTTTACTCGCTCGAAGAGCTTGTCGTTCATTAAAATAGCATCGCTATGAGCTGCAAGCGCCGGATATATCTCGGCCGAGAGACCCTGCATCTGCTCGTCGGTATCGGCAGCCGACAACATTCCAAACACCGTAACCACACGCCACAGCATCTCGCCCGAATTGTCGTATGCCAGAATGGTGTTTTCAAAGGTAGGTCGCTCCTCGGAGTTTACTATGCGTTCAATCTCCTCATTATGCAGCGACATACCCTGCTCAAAGGCGGGCTGAAAATGCTCGGTCCTAATCCGGTCAAAGGGCGGAGCTCCATAAGGAGTATCCCACTGGGGCTCAAAAAATGGGTTCTCGCTCACGATTTCATTCCTACTACAAGAAAAATTCATCATAAACATCATCGCAAATGCGAATAAACATAAAAAGCGTTTCATTCCTTAATTTATAATTAATATCTTTGCAAAGATAATATTTAACACCAAGTTATGCAACTATTTTATTCACCTAATATCACTCCACCCCTGCATACGTTGGCCGAGGAGGAGTCAAAGCACTGCGTCAGAGTGTTACGTTTGAGTGTCGAAGACCAGCTTTTCATCACCGACGGCAACGGCAATCTCTACCGCTGCCGTATCGTGGAGGCACATCAGCATCACTGCACTGTGGAGGTGGTCGAGACATTTGCAGAGTATGAAAAACTACCCTATTCGCTTACGATGGCGGTGGCGCCGACAAAGAATATCGACCGCTTTGAATGGTTCCTTGAGAAGGCTACCGAGGTGGGCGTAAATCGCTTTATTCCAATCGAGTGCGACCATAGTGAGCGGCGCAGTATAAAGCATGAGCGCGAGTTGCGTGTCATCACCTCCGCTGTCAAACAGTCACTCAAGGCATACCACCCACAACTTGATGAATTAACCCCCCTAAAGCAGATTATAACGACTCCTTTCCATGGACAAAAATTCATTGCCCACTGCGACAAGAGTTTTGGCGAGAGAGTTTTTCTGCCGGCAGCCATCAAGAAAAACGAAAATGTTTTAATTTTAATAGGTCCGGAAGGAGATTTTTCGCCCGAAGAGATTAAATTTGCAGTCGCAAACGGGTTTCAACCTATCTCATTGGGGACACAACGCCTGCGCACCGAGACAGCAGCTGTTGCCGCAACAATCATGGTTGCAACCATAAACGGTTTATAAACAACAAATTAAGATTACGATGTTTTACATCTCATTACTCGTGGTCCTCACGCTGATAGTAGCGGCCATATTTCTCTCGCCCTTGCGATGGAAGATGTGGGTGGCCTTTGCTGCCACATCACTCTTTGCCACTGCGGCAGCAATACCTGCCATAAGTATTCTGGCCGGAGGAGAGGAGTTGAGCCTGCTCCCGATAGTGAGCCCATTCTTTGGAGCCGAGTCGTTGCATATGGACTCTCTGTCGGCACTCTTTGTTTTAATCATAGGCATTGCCGGCATAGCCACCCTGCTTTACTCGCGCGGTTATCTGGAGCACTACCTTGATAAAAAATCCTCGGCACACCTTTCGCTTCACTACACGGCGTTGGTGGTGCTGGTGATATCCATGGTGCTGGTGGTTCTGTCAAGTGGCGGATTCTCGTTCCTGTTTGCCTGGGAGCTGATGACCATTGCTTCATTCCTGCTCATTTTATTTGATGCCGAGCGACAGCAGGTGCTTCGTGCTGCGCTGGCCTACCTGATTATGATGCACATAGGTTTCGTACTGCTGGTAGCTGGTTTTGCAGGCATATTTTCGATAAGTGGCACAGGCAACTTTGCAGACCTGGCAGCATGCTTCTCATGTGGTCGTACACTACCTATATTCATACTATTTTTGCTGGGCTTCGGCATGAAAGCGGGACTCTTCCCCATGCACGTATGGTTGCCCGAGGCGCACCCCGCAGCACCTTCACACGTGTCGGCAATAATGTCGGGTGTGATGATTAAGACGGGAGTGTATGGCGTCATGCGCACGTTGTGGTATGTGGTAGATTCTCACGAGCTGCACACGATAGGACTTATAATCCTGCTGGTGGGTATCGTTACGGGTTTGTGGGGCGTGATTCTGGCAGCACTGCAAAACGATGCCAAGCGTCTGCTTGCATATTCAAGCATTGAAAATATAGGTGTGATATTCATAGGTCTGGGCGTATCGGCCCTGGCACAGGCTGCGGGTAACAATGCGGTAGCAACCGTGGCTTTGTGCGGTGTATTGCTGCACACTATAAATCACTCGTTCTTCAAGTCGTTGCTCTTCTTTGGTGCGGGTAACATCTACTCAAAGATGCACACCACGCTGCTCGACAACTTCGGAGGCGTAGCCAAGCATATGCCCGTCACGGCGATACTCTTCTTCATTGCCACAATTGCCATATGCGCCCTGCCGCCATTGAACGGTTTTGTTGGTGAGTTTCTAATATATCTGGGCATGCTCAACAGCATACGCGAGGGCGTGAACACCATATATGCCGCAGGCGGTTTGCTGGCTCTGGCACTCATCGGAGGAGTTGTCGTGCTGGCATTCACCAAGCTATACAGCACCATCTTCCTCGGCGCACCACGCCATCACCATGTGGCCGAATCTACCGAGGTGGACAACCTGCGTATTGCTGCAATGGGTATCCCCGCCACATGTATCATTCTGATTGGTCTGTTCCCACAGTTGGCAATAGGCGTTGTGAGCAGGGTTGTGGCACAGTTCCACCCCTCGGCAGCAGTGGTCATTGAGGAATACATATCCCCCACGATGTGGAAGATTTCACTCACGGCATGGCTGCTTATTATCGTCGTTGCACTCCTTTATGCCTTGAAACGCCGTGCCCACAGCAAACGCGACATCAAGCAGGGTCCTACATGGGGGTGCGGATTCACCTCGCCCAACATACGCATGCAATATACGGGAGAGTCATTCTCCGAAGGGTTGGAGTCCATTGCTACAAGCCTCACACAAAACACAGTCGAGGGACGCGCCCTAAGCAAGAGCGAGGTATTCCCCTCAACACATGGTTATCGCGTACGTCACAAGGACAAGATTGACCGCCTGTTTGCTGCGTGGTGGATGGAGCTGCTGCACATAATCAACAAGCGCATCATGAGTCTGCGTACAGGTAAAATCAACCACTATATATTGTTTGCCCTGCTGTTCCTGGTGGCTATATTCATCCTTTCACTCTTTAATCTTATATAAGTATGGCAATAGTTCTAAATACCCTGTTGATGATTGTTACGGCTTTAGCCATACCTGGAATCATAAACCGTACACGAGCGTTGCTTGCCGGTCGTAAAGGCATACCCTTCGTGCAGCATCTGCGCAACGTGCGTGTGCTGCTGCAAAAGGGAGCTGTGTATTCAACCACAACAACGGCTCTGTTCAAAATCGCACCCACTATCTATCTCGGCGCAGCCATTGTTGCCACGCTGATGATTCCCGTAGCCGACCTCTACCCGCTGATTTCGTTTGAGGGTGATGTGATATGCTTCGCATACACACTTGCTCTGGCACGCGTGGCACTGATTCTTGCTGCCATGGATACGGGCAGTTCGTTTGAAGGCATGGGTGCAGCCCGCGAAGCTCTGTATGGGGCTTTGATTGAGCCTGCTCTGATGATTGGTTTTGCTACGCTCGCACTCTTCTGCGGCTACACATCGTTTGCCGACATATTCGAGTATGAGCAGTCGTTTGACCTGCATCTGACTATTGTCATGCTGCTCACGGCATTCCTCTTTGTGAAGATTACATTCGTGGAGTCGGGACGCCTGCCCGTTGATGACCCCCGCACACACCTCGAGCTTACAATGATACACGAAGTGATGTGCCTCGATTACAGCGGCATAGATATGGGTATGATACAGATTGCAGGTTGGCTCAAGACCGCCTGTTTCTCGATGATTGCCGCCAATGCAGTGGCTGCAACGGGCTGCTTCCACTGGTGGTTTGCGGTGCCACTGGCCATCCTGCTCACGGGAGTGTCGGTGGGTGTGGTGGAGTCCTCGCAGGCAAGAAACAAGCTCTCGCGCAACACCACATTCATTGTGACTATATCGGCTCTCGCCGCACTGATATTCTTTATCGGTTATCTTCTGAAGTTGAATATTAACATTTAAGGATATGTTGCTTTCGCTAATAATACTATACGTCATCACGCTCATCTACATCTCCATCGTCGAGCGTTTCCGCAACTACGCCTCAATCATAGCCATGCAGGGGTGGATTTTGCTGGGTATAGCCCTGTTGCGCCTGCACTCGCTGGACTGGATTGAGCTCTCGTTCATCATCACCGAGACGCTTATCTTCAAGGCCCTGATTGTACCTGCCATCCTGATGCGTGTAATCAAACAAACCCATATAAACCGAGTGACAGCTACGGGCACATCGCAGTTCAACTCGCTGATGCTCTCCATCACGGCTCTCACCATAAGTGCCTTGATGACATACTATGTGGCCGACCACAACATCAACATGGTATTCTTCGGCGTGGCGTTGTATGCCCTGCTTACGGGATTGATTCTGATAGTGTTGCGCTCACGCATCTTCACCCACATGGTGGGATTCCTGGTCATTGAGAATGGAGTGTTCCTATTCTCTATGGCTATCGGAGTCGAGATGCCTATGCTTATCAACGCAGCCATCATGCTCGATATTCTTATCTCGGTGCTGATGCTTGGCATGTTCATGACCAAGGTGGATAAGCACATCCACACCGATGACAGCGATTCTCTAACCCACGTAAAAGATTAAACCATGATATATATCTTTTTTGCAATATGGCTCGCAATTGGAGCGAGTGCATTTTTAGCCCGTAGCCGTCGCACGGTACACATGCTCTGCGCCATGTATCTCACCGTACACGCCATGTTTGCGGGACTGCTCATAGGTGGCAAGTACCTCACCACATCGGGAGGATTCTTCAGTTTTGACGAGGCGGGTACGCTGTTTTATCTGTTGCTCGTGGTGGTGGCTGTCTTTGTATTTATCCACTCCGAGGCATACCTCAAGCGCGACGACATTGCCAACTACCGCACTTACTTCGCCCTGCTGATGCTGCTCACCACAGCCATCACAGGAGTATATTTCGCCAATAACATAGCCATTACGTGGATTCTGCTTGAGACCACAACCCTCTGCGGTGCGGGTATCCTCTACTACCGCCGCTCGGAGGCTACGCTGGAGGCTACGTGGAAATATCTGTTCGTATGCTCGACGGGTATCGCCATCGCCTACCTGGGTATTTTGCTGTTATGCGCTGCGGCGGCAAACTCGTCGCTCAACTACAACGACCTGCAACAACTTATCATCAACGGCAACCCACTTTACTTGAAGGCGGCATTTCTGCTTGTGCTGACGGGATACAGTTGCAAGATGGAGATTTTCCCACTCTACACTATCGGTGTGGATGCCAACTTCGCAGCCCCAGCACCCGCCTCGGCAATGCTCTCCACGGGATTGGTGAATGCCGGTTTTCTGGCGATTTTCAGGGTATATAAACTTTTCGCCCATACCCCCCTGATGGGTTGGGTGCAGAACGTGATGCTCATAATCGGAGTGATGAGTCTGGTGGTGGGTGCGCTCTTCCTGCGCCGCACCAACAACTATAAACGTTTCCTCTCCTACTCTACGGTCGAGAACATGGGTATCGTGGCCATAGGTTTGGGTATAGGCGGTGCCGGCGTGTGGGCGGCGGTGTTCCATGTGGTGTGCCACACCTTTATAAAAAGTAGCTTGTTCTTGCAGATAGCCATCGTACGACAGATATACAACGGCTATCGCATAAACCGCATCGGCGACTACATTAAAATCAACAAAGTTGGTGCTATTGCCATCATCATAGGCATGGTGGCAGTATTGGCTTTCCCGCCATCGCCACTCTTTATCTCTGAGCTGATGATTATGGCCGAAGCCCTTAGTGTGGGTGCGTGGTGGATTATCGTATTGATGGTGGTGTTGCTCTGCATTGTGATTTTCACCATATGCAACCGCCTGATAAAGCTTTGCTACCAGCCCAACCAGGATGAGCTACATCTCTCGAACATCGACCGCCGATTATCGTACAGTGCCCTAATGCTGCTGCTTGCAGCTCTTGTGCTGGGTCTGTGGCAACCCGACATTCTTTGCAACATAATTGATAAAATCGTAACACTTTAAGCGATGAAATATTATACAACAGATAATCTTGCTGCGGCCGTTGCGCTGAAGGATATCCCTCAGGTGGAGTATGCTGCACTATATGAGGATGTGAAGGAGCGTTTGAAGGACGAGAACTGCCACGTGGCGCACTACTTCGCCCGTGCCGAGCAGAATGAGCTGAAGTTCTACCTCATATTGCTTGATGACAAGACTCACACGGTGATGATTACATCGTTTGCCATGGAGTATTACGATGACATTGCCCTGCCTTCACTCACCGCCCTGCATCCCCAGATGCACCCTTTCGAGCGTGAGATTACAGAGCTCTATAACGTGGAGTTTGACTCAATGCCATGGAACAAACCCCTGCGCTTTCCGTTCAACCGCAGCAACCGCAACTCAACGATGGACAACTACCCCTTCTACTCGATTGAGGGAGAGTCGTTGCATGAGGTGAATGTAGGCCCCATACATGCGGGTATCATTGAGCCCGGAGCCTTCCGTTTCATATGCAACGGAGAGAATGTGCTACACCTTGAAATTGCCCTGGGATACCAGCACCGAGGTGTTGAGCATGAGTTTGCAGCAACCTCAAACCGCCTGCGTCAGACGCTTCTGTCTGAATCCATAGCGGGCGACAGCGCCGTCACACACGCTGTGGCATTTGCAATGGCTGTGGAGAAACTCATAGGCAACAAAGCAGACAATAACCTCGACATTGAGCGTTGCGTAGCACTTGAGCTGGAGCGCATGGCGATGCACATCGCCGACACGGGCGCACTATGCACCGATGTGGGTTATCAACTCGGCCAGGTGGCTTGCGAAGCCCTGAGGACAGTCACTATCAACACCACACAGGCATGGTGCGGCAACCGCTTCGGCAAGGGCCTAATACGCCCTTGCGGAACCAATAAACCGCTCACGACGGAGAAGATTGAGCTCATACGCCGCAATGTTGAGGATGTACGCCGCCGTTACAACGAAGTGAAGGAGGATATTGAGTCCTCGCCATCCATTCTGGCGCGTTTCGAGCAGTGCGGATTAGTACCCAAAGCCGAGATGTTGCGCATAGGAGGTGTGGGTATGGCATCAAGAGCAAGTGGCGTGAAGCGAGATATACGCTCATCGCACCCCTATGCTGCATACGCCTCTTCCATAGAGCATCACACCATAAGACAGCATGATGGCGACGTTATGGCACGTCTGATGGTGCGTTGTAACGAGGTGTTGCAGTCGGCAGACTACATTCTGAAGATGCTTGAGAACTACACCCCCGCAACCATTGCCAAACCCGACTACACTACTCCTTTGCAAGGCGAGAGTCTGGCCATAGCCATGGTGGAGGGCTGGCGTGGAGAGGTGTGCCATGTAGCCATAACTAATGCCGAGGGTGAAATCGCAACCTACAAGGTCAAGGACCCCAGCCTGCACAACTGGATGGGCCTGGCATTGGCCGTCAGAGGTGAGGGTATTTCAGATTTCCCAATTAATAACAAGAGTTTCAACCTCTCATACTGCGGTCACGATTTATAATAGTTTAGATTATGATATTCCCAAAGATAAAAGTTCTGCACAGTCACGGCTGGCAGTACATCCCCGACCTGAATGCCGTTGAGCTGACCGAGGAGTTCCGAGGTCGCCCCATACTCACCCCCACAGCCGACATGACCGATGTGGAGGCTGCGGCAAAGCTATGCCCTACAAAGGCCATATCGACAGCTCCCTTCTCGCTTGATTTAGGCAAGTGCCTGTTCTGCGGCGAGTGCGCCATGTGTGCCCCAAGGAACATACGCTTTACAAACGACTACAAGATAGGTTCTACATCACGCCAGGCTCTTGTGATTAAGCCAGGAGATGAGAAAGTGGAGTTTCATCCCGAACAGGTGAGAGAGGATATTCCCAAACTCTTCGGCAAGGCACTCAAGCTGCGTCAGGTATCGGCCGCAGGAGATGCATCGGTGGAGATGGAGTTGAATGCTTCGGGTAATGTGAATTTCGACTTCGGGCGCTACGGAGTGGAGTTTGTGGCGTCACCACGCCATGCCGACGGGGTGGTCATCACGGGCCCCATTTCGAAGAACATGGCAGAGGCATTGGATATATGCTATCACTCCATACCCGAGCCCAAGCTGGTTATAGTATGCGGCTCGGAGGCCTGCTCGGGAGGGTTGTTCTCGGAAAGCAAGGCCATCAGTCGTGAGTTTCTGGAGCGTTACCACGTTGATTTATGGCTACCAGGCACACCTACGCACCCAATGACGTTCATCGATGGTGTTATGAACTTGCTACGCCTAAAAAAACGCTAAAATTCACTTTGGGCAAGCGTCGCTTCACCCCCGACATTGGGCGTTTAACCCTATATGAAAGACCAAAAAACATATATTCTCGTTAGTTTTGTGACAACAACAGAGAATTTTGTTTAACCTAAAAATTATAAAGGATTATGAAAAAGTCAATTATCATTTCAGCCGTTGCTTTACTACTGAGCATAGGATCTTTTGCACAAAATATCGAGAAGAGAAACATCGAGCATAAAGCACCATCTATGGAGCAGATGGCCCAGCGTCGTGCCGACTATCAGCGCAAGTCTCTTGAGCTGAACGATGCACAGCACAAGCAGCTCTACAAGCTCTACCTGAAGCAGGCAAAGCAGCATAAGGCGAGAATGGAGCAGATGAAGAAGGAGCATGAGAAGTTCAACAGCCAGCTTAGAAAGATATTCTCTGACGAGCAGTGGGCGAAGTACGAGAAAATGCAGAAACGTGCCAAGATGCGCCGCCAGCCAATTCAGCGTCCCGGGCAACCAAAGCCAGCATTGCATAAGGAGCAGATGAAGAAGGGCCCACAGATCGAGCGTCCACAGGGCAAGCACAACAACATGTACATTAACAAGGGTAAAGTAAAAGAACTCAAATAGTTCTCATTGCACACATAAATAAAAAGTGAGGCTGTTCCGTCGGGACAGCCTCACTTTTACGTTAGAAATCACCCTATTTTGGGCTACATTCCAATTACTCTGCTGAGATAGCCTCGCTTGGGCATACGCCTGCGCAAGTACCGCAATCGATACACTTATCAGGGTCAATTACACAGATATCACCAGCTGAGATAGCCTCAACAGGACACTCGTCAATACAAGTACCGCATGCTACGCACGCATCTGAAATTTTGTAAGCCATAATTTTGTTTGTTTTATGTATGTTTAGTAAATCTTCTAATGCAAATATAACACTTTATTTGATAAATTCAAAGCCTGTGTAAGGTAC
>JAFOHD010000114.1 GCA_017421945.1 Alistipes sp.
AGCAGAGCGCCACGTGATGGTAAGTTCATTGAGAAATTGGGTGTTTACAATCCCAACACGAATCCTGCTACAATCGATTTGAAGTTCGACCGAGCTTTGGATTGGTTACTTAAGGGCGCACAACCTACCGATACTTGTCGAGCAATTCTCTCGTACAAGGGCGTATTATACAAGAAGCACCTTTTGGGTGGCGTAGCTAAGGGCGCATTCTCTGAGGCTGATGCAGAGGCTAAGTTCAACAAGTGGCTTGGCGAGAAGGAGAGCAAGATTGCCGCTAAGGTAAACAAGCTCGCAACAGACGCTAAGAACGCAGAGAAGGCTGCTTTGGCTGCTGAGACTAAGGTTAAGGAGGAGCGTGCTGCTGCCATCGCTGCGAAGGCTGCTGCCGCTGCTGCAGAGGCTCAGGAGGCTGAGGCTGAGGCACCAGCAGAGGAGGCAGCAGAGTAAACCTTTACCGCAAGGCTTCTTATGTTACGGGGCTGTCCAGAGGGGCAGTCCTTTTTTGATTACTTCGCTTTTTATAATATAGTTTATCTCCACCACTATGAAGGATACATTCACCGCCGTTGCACGCATAGGTAAACTTTTTGGACAGGCCGACACGGGAGGAGTGTCAGTTACTCTCTACACAACCTTCCCCGAGGATTTCAACCCACAACTCGAGCCGCTGTTTGTTGAGATTGGAGCCCTGACCGTACCACTCTACTGCGACAAGTTTGAACGTAGGGGTGTTGCGGGTGCAAATGTCGAGTTTGCCGACTTCGACACACCGCGCCGTGCCGAGGAACTTATCGGCAAAGAGTTGTATATGGAATTTGATGATGAACGCGACGATGATGAATTCTACATGGAGGACTTAATCGGGTTCAGCGTCTCGGCGGGCAAGTTGCGTGGCGAGATTGTTGATTTCTACGACAGCGAACTCAACCCTCTGTTTGGCATTGACTTCGGCAATGGCGAGCAACTGATACCCGCCGCCGAGGAGTTCATCGTGCATATAGACTTCGACAAACGACTGCTAAAGATGGTTCTGCCCGACGGTCTGCTGGAGTTATAAAAAAAGGGTGTCCCCGAAGAGGACACCCTTTCCTATATCCTGCGGCAACCCAAGTTACTCCTTGATGTCGCCTACTGCAACCTGATACTCATGCCACAAGCTCTCAATGTCATACTTCTCGCCCAATACATGCTTAATTGCTCCATCGAACGACCAGGGCACAACATGCAACGTACTCTGGTTGAACTTACGCAGGAAGTCGGCATCGTAGTTGTCACGAATCCACACAAAGAAGTAACCAGCATGGCGGTAGCCATTCATGTAATGGCCTCGCTTTGGGCGGTCCTTCTCGCCATAGAAACCTCCGTTTGCCACGCGCACAGCATCGGCCATGCCTTCAATAAACGCCCAGAATGTACGGTTTGTACCATATGAGCCTATACCCTGAGGCTCAAGCTGATAGGCATGTGTAAGTTCGTGAAGCAACACGCCACGGGTCTCAAACATCACCTTTTCGTCACCCCTGCCACGGTAGGAATTCTCGATGTGACGCGTACTATAAAAGATGTGTACACGACCTCTGCCGCCACCCTTTGCCGACACGCCCTCCTTATCCTCGAGCGTGTAGTAAATCGACTTCACAGGCATGATGCTGTCCTTGGGTGAGAAATAGAGTGTCGCCAACACCTCACGCGCACACTCCGAAATATACTCCTCGGGGTTGGGTATGAGGCGGTTATATATCTCCGAGCCCTCGGTATGGGTAGCCTTATCATGAAAACGGATATTGCCCACATCGTACTTGCGCCACTTCTTGGTATTCAGCGGCTTAACCTTCACTTCCTTCTTTGTCTGTGCCTCTAACGGACTGATAGCCACTGAGAGTAATCCCACACACATCAATGCCAAAATCGTAACACACAATCTCTTCATAGCTTTATTTTTTAGTTGGTTTATGTTGAAATCTTTTTGCGGGGCGTTTCTCTGCCGCACCACCCTTTCGCTGCGGCGCACCGACTCGGCCATCACGGAAGAAATAGGCTTTCTGACGCCGCTTATCATCCTGTGAACGAGCCACATAGACCTTTTCGCGAGTATATGGATTCTCACCCGTATAGAACATTACCGATGACAAAGTCATGGGCGTAGGCGTAAGGTCCTGCACCTGCTCAAGGTCGAAATGCAGACGCCCCAGCACACGCTCGGCAAGGGCCTTCATGTCGGCTTCACGGCATCCCGGATGCGAGGATATGAAGTAAGGGATGAGCTGATAACGCAGTCCCTCCCTGGCACATATATCCTTGAAATCACGATTAAGTCGCTCGAACATAGCAAACGGAGGCTTGCGCATAAGGTTCAGCACATGCTCCTCGGTATGCTCGGGGGCGACCTTCAAACGCCCCGAGGTATGATGTCGGACAACCGTTTCAAGGTATGGCGAATCGTCAAACAAATCGTAACGTATGCCGCTGCCGATAAAGGCTTTCTTCACTCCCTTCACAGCCCTAACCTTCTCATAGAGAGCAAGCAACGGGCGATGGTCATTGTTCAGGTTGGGACACAATCTGGGATGTAGGCACGATGGACGGCGACACTTGCGGCAGGCATCGGTATTCTTGCCTCCCATGCGGTACATATTGGCCGAGGGGGCTCCCACGTCCGAGAGATAACCCTTAAAGTCGGGCATCTTCACAACACGTTCTACCTCGGCCAAAATAGAACGCTCGCTGCGCGAGTTGATGAACTTGCCCTGATGTGCCGAGATGGTGCAAAAAGCACAACCCCCGAAGCATCCTCGATGAATATTTATCGAGTGCTTTATCATCTCCCATGCGGGGATGTCGCCCTTACCACGGTAGCGAGGATGAGGAGCGCGCTCGTAGGGCAAATCAAACGAGTGGTCAAGTTCCTCGGTCGTGAGGGTTGTATTTGGCGGAGTGACAACAACATATCGCTCACCCACCTGCTCTACGAGTGTGGTCACAGGCTCCATGACGTTGCTCAGCGTCTCCTCCTCAACAAAGTTCTCCCCAAAGGCTCGCTTGTCGCGCCGACACTCCTCAAAGGAGTGCAATATCTTAGTCGTGTCGGGGTCAAGTCGCTCGACATAGCTCTTATCGGCAAGAAATGCCACCTGATTTATCTTGCGGAGCAGCTTGGCGTTATAGCCATTACGCATGGCGCGCGCCACCTGCTGCACAACCCTCTCACCCATACCGTAAATCAACAAGTCGGCCCCACTCTCAACAAGCATCGAGGGCTTCAGGCTATCGCTCCAATAGTCGTAGTGGGTAAGGCGGCGCAACGAAGCCTCAATGCCTCCCACAACAACGGGGATGTGGGGATAGAGGCGTTTGAGAATCTGACAATAGACGGTAGCAGCATAATCGGGTCTGAAGCCCGCCTTGCCACCCACCGTATAGGCATCATTGCTGCGCAGGCGGATATTTGCCGTGTAATGATTAACCATGGAATCCATAGCTCCTGCCGAGACTCCGAAGAACAAGCGCGGCGCACCCAGCTTGGTGAAGTCACGCAAGTCATCACGCCAATTTGGCTGTGGCACGATGGCTACACGATACCCCTCGGCCTCGAGCAGTCGCCCAACGACAGCTGCACCGAAGGCAGGATGGTCGATATAGGCATCCCCCGTGAAGAGAATCACATCAATGTAATCCCAGCCCAGCTGGCGCACCTCCTTTATGGTTGTTGGCAGAAACATTATTCGGCAAATAACTATTTATAAATCGACCTCTTCCAGATTTCTTGAGGCCACATATGTATCCCACTTGGCAATCACTGCCTTCAAATCATCGGGCAGCTCACTCTCGAAATAGATATCCTTGCCCGTGGTGGGATGCACAAAGCCCAGCGAGCGGGCGTGCAGAGCCTGACGAGGTAGCAGGGTGAAACAATTTTCGATAAACTGCTTGTATTTCGAGAAGGTTGTACCCTTCAGGATGCGATCACCGCCATAGCGCGGGTCGTTGAACAAGGGGTGACCCTGCCACGACATATGCACACGTATCTGATGGGTGCGGCCTGTCTCCAGACGGCACTCCACAAGAGTCACATAACCATAGCGTTTGAGTACCTTGTAATGAGTGATGGCATGCTTGCCGTCGCTGCCATCGGCAAAGACATACATCTGCAGCCTGTCTTTAGGGCTGCGACCTATATTACCTATGATTGTACCCTCATCATCCTCAAGATTACCCCACACCAGAGCCACATAGCGACGGTGAATCGTGTGGTCGAAGAACTGCTTTGCCAGGCGTGCGTGGGCACGCTCATTCTTTGCCACCACGAGCAATCCCGAGGTGTCCTTATCAATGCGGTGAACCAAACCTGCACGCATATCCCCATCCTGAAACAGTGGCAAATCCTTGAGGTGGTGAGTGAGGGCATTGACCAGCGTGCCGCTATAATTGCCACACCCAGGATGTACCACCATGCCCGCCTCCTTGTTTACAATCAGCAGGTCGTCATCCTCATACACAATCTCAAGCGGTATATCTTCGGGAATAATCTCCAGCTCGCGCTTCGGGTAAGGCATCACCAAGGTAATGTGGTCCAAAGGCTTGACCTTATAACTCGACTTTGCCGGCACGCCATTCACCAAGATGTTTCCACTATCGGCTGCAGTCTGAATCCTATTGCGGGAGCAATGTTCCATCCTATCGACCAGGAACTTATCCAATCGGAGCATTTTCTGACCCTTATCCACCGTGATGGCAAAGTGCTCGTACATCTCGTCCGAACCCTCTACCTCCTGCAACTCATCCTGCAACTCTATATCTTTAGCTTCAAATTCCTGCATTGCCTAATTACTGAAAAAACTCATCCTCCTCGGTCTCCACGACATTTGTCGCCTGCTCGCTACTCTGCTGCAACGCCTTCTCGGCCTGCTCTGCGGCATGGCTCTCGGCCTGTTCCAACGAGTCTCGCTCGGCCTCCTCGGCCTTCAAGCGCTCCTCCTCCAAATCGCGTGCGACCTTATCCGAGGCTACACTACTCTTCTCCACCTGCGTCTCATCAAGCGTGAGCCACAACTCAACATACGTACCTAAAGCGGTGGTGGAATTGTGCGCCAACGACTGACGATATACCCGTGCATTCTTCTGATTCAACAAGTCAATACCCTCGTCAAAGTTTATCTTGCCTATGTTGAGACCCTGCTCCCACAAACGACTCTTTGCCGCCTGCAAACTCTGGCCAATGGCCTTGGGAACGATTGTCGTGCGTTTCTCGGGCTGCACGCCAACCTTGAGTATAACACCCGAGCCCATCTCTATCTCGACATTGCTCTCGGCTTTTATCTGCTTGGTGCCGACATACTCGCCCAAAACGTAGTTGGTTGCTATGTCCTCCTCGTAGATTAGTTTCTCAATACCCAGACCTGCAACCTCGAGCATATTCTTAGCCTGACGCAACGAGCGTCCTGCGACATAAGGCACCTTGACCATCTTCTCGCGGAACGAGTTGATAGTCACATAGACCTTGCGTCCTGCCTTGACCTCAACCCCTCCCTTGGGTAGCTGGTCAAGCACAATGCCGCCCTCGTAGGCGGGCACAAAGAGTGAGTCGTTGATGATAATCTCGAGCTTTGACTCCTGGGCCATCTGCTGAGCCTGGGTTATCTTGATGCCCGTGAAGTTAGGCACCTCGCGATGAGTGCCATGACGTGTGATGATGTTCATCAATATACTCGACAGCAAGATTATCACGATAAGCACCGCACAAATAAGCACTGCATGATAAGCAATAGGCGATGCCTTAAGTCGCTGCCACAAACTCGCAGCACTCTGCTTTGGTCTGCGACGAACTCTTTTTACTTGATTCTCCATTCTATTTCGTGTAGTTTAATTCATTGTAATGTGTATCGCGCTCAACGGCACTAAACCCAGCCCCGCTGACCATCTCTCGCATCTGCTTAACACTCATTCGGGGGCGTTTGTCCTCGGCACCTGCCATTGAATATATCTTCGTAGAGTCGTCAATGGTGCCATCTATATCGTCGGCGCCGAACATCAGAGCCATCTCGGTGGTCTCACGGCCATACATCACCCAGTAGGCCTTGATATGTGGCACATTATCAAGGATGAGCCTGCTCATGGCAAGTGTGCGCAGGTCATCGGTAATAGCCACCTCGCCTATCTCGGACATTGAGTTGCCAAAGTTGCGGTACTTGAGCGGGATGAAGGCATTGAATCCATGAGTCATGTCCCGCAACTGCCTAAGGCGCATCAAATGGTCAATACGATGCTCCAGCTCCTCAATGTGGCCGTAGAGCATTGTGGCATTGGTCTTTATGCCCAGCTCGTGCGCCGTGCGATGCACCTCAAACCACTCTGCCGTAGAACCCTTGTCGGGGCATATCCAGGAGCGCACCTCCTCATCAAAAATCTCAGCTCCGCCACCCGGGATGGCCTCCATGCCTGCATCTATCAACCGCTGCAAGCCCTCACGCACCGAGACTCCCGCACGCTGAATCATGTAGGATAGCTCGATGGCGGTATATGCCTTCACTGCAACATCGGGCAGCTCCTGCTTGACCATGCGGATAAGGTCGCAGTAGTAGTCGAGCGAGTGGTCGGGATGAACTCCTCCGACTATATGCACCTCGGTGACACCACTGCCCGCATAACGCTTTACCTGCTCACGCATCTGTTCCATGCTCCACTCCCACGCCTCGGCACTGCCTCGGGGGCGGCGGAACGAACAGAACTTACAGTTGAAAAGGCACACATTCGTAGGCTCAAGGTGGAAGTTGCGGTTATAAAAGACCTTATCACCACTCACCTTGCGCTTGCGCTCAAGAGCCAGCTCGCCCAGACGCCACAGCGGAGCATCACGCCACAGCACAAGTGCATCCTCTATAGAGAGTCGCTCGCCGGCACCTACGCCCAAAGCTATATCTTGCCAACTTCTCATTATTTCGGAGCTTTACGATAGAGATAAACCGCTATGACGGCAAAAATTATATTAGGCATCCACACCGCCAGCCACACAGGCAAGGCACCACTCTTGGCAAACTCCTCAAACACACGGTTGAACATGATGTAAGAGAAGCACAGTCCGATACCTATTCCGATATGCAAGCCCGTACCGCCACGCACCTTGCGAGAGGAGAGCGACACTCCAATGAGCGTGAGGATAAACGTAGCCATGGGGTATGAGAAACGGGTGTGCTGCGCCACCTCGATTATGTTTATCGAGTCGGAACCCTTGCTGCGCTGCTGCTCAAGGAAGTCATTCAGCTCGCCAATCTTCATGGTCTTGACCGTCTCGGCAACACGACCAAGTTCCCTCACATCGAGGTTTATCAGGGTATCCAAATCGCGCAACTGCTGGAACTCCTCACGTCCCTGGTCGTCGATGGTGCGGATGATATAACGCTGCGCATTCCAACGCTTGGTTGCGGGATCAACCTTCACGCCCGAAGCCTCGAGTGTCTGCTTTATCTGGGTGCCCTCGTAACGCTCCAACGTTAGGTACGAAGCGGTATTATCGTTATCGAAACCTCTCACATAGACATACTCCCCAGGGGCTATCTGGCGATATATATGGCGGTCGTACTGCTCGTTCTTATACTTCTTAAAGTAGGCACGCTTAAACTCCACACACTTCACCTGCGAAGGAGGTATAATCCACAAATTCAAAGACAATGACAGCATCATGATAGCAAATGCTCCCAGGAAATAGGGCCACATCAAACGTCTGAAGCTCACACCGCCCGACAGTATGGCTACAATCTCGGTCTGGTAGGCCATCTTCGAAGTGAAGAAGATTACCGAAATGAAGGTGAAAAGGCCACTGAACTGCGTGATGAACTCGGGCACATAATTCAGATAATAATCGAATATAATGGCCGACCACGGAGCATGCGACTCGGTGAAGTTATCTACTCGCTCGGCATAGTCGAACACCACCAAAATAACGGTAATAAGCGCAATCGAGAAGAGGTAAGTTCCCAAAAACTTGCGCAGTATGTAACCGTCGATTATCTTAAATCCGGGAAATGATATCTTAAATTTCTCTTTCATACGTTTCACTATAATCTTCTGCCCAGCTTTTCAACCATGATGCTCTTCCACTGGGCATAGTCGCCGGCGATGATATGCTTGCGAGCCTCACCCACCAGCCACAGGTAGAAGGCCACATTATGCAGCGAAGCAATCTGTGCGCCCAGCATCTCCTTGCTCACTACCAAATGGTGGACATAAGCTTTGGAGTATTGCCTATCGGCAAATGTGACGCCATTAGGGTCAAGAGGTGAAAAATCGTTCTCCCACTTCTTGTTGCGCAGGTTGATAGTTCCCTCTGAAGTAAAAATCTGACCGTTGCGGCCGTTGCGCGTAGGCATCACGCAGTCGAACATATCAACACCTCGGTCAATACCCTCAAGAATGTTGATAGGTGTACCCACGCCCATCAGGTAGCGGGGTTTATGTTCGGGCAGAACAGCATTCACAACCTCAATCATCGAGTACATCACATCGGTAGGCTCACCCACAGCCAGACCTCCAATGGCATAACCGTCAGCATCATATTGCTGCACATTCTCGGCCGCCTTGGCTCGCAAGTCGGGATAGGCACAACCCTGTACGATGGGGAAAAGCGACTGGTAGTGACCATACTTGGGCGCAGTCTGATGATAACGATTGAAACAACGCTCGAGCCAACGCTCGGTCAGCGCCAGCGACTTTGCGGCATAGTCACGCGGAGCATCACCCGGAGGGCACTCGTCAAAGGCCATCATGATGTCGGCACCTATCGTACGCTCGGTATCAATCACATTCTCGGGTGTGAAAAGGTGCTTCGAACCGTCGATGTGAGAGCGGAAATGACAACCTTCCTCCTTTAGTTTGCGGCAGCCCGAGAGTGAAAAGACCTGAAAACCACCGCTATCGGTGAGCATAGGACCCTCCCACGTCGAAAACTTATGCACGCCACCCGCCTGCTCGATTATCTCCATACCGGGACGCAGGTAAAGGTGGTAGGTGTTGGCCAGAATAATCTGGGCGTGCGCCTCCTCCTTCAGGTCACGGTGGAAAATCCCCTTCATCGCCGCAGCCGTTCCCACGGGCATAAAAATGGGAGTCTGGATGACACCATGGTCGGTGACAATCTCACCGGCACGAGCCTTCGAGCCCGCAGCTTTATGTTGTAATGTAAATTTCATACTCGTCACTATTGCTTGCGCCAAAGCTACATCGGCACATAATACGGACAAAGTTACGATTTTTCTTTGAAAAAACGCTCTTTAGCTCCGAAATATGAATTCCCGCAACCATTATTTTTCAATAACACATAATTTTCTCGCAAATTAGCAGTAAAATGTTAATATCTTTTCATTTTTTACTATGTCGTTTTCTGCGAAAAGAGTATCTTTGCATGATTTTGATTTGATATTGACACAATAGAAATGGCACAACTTTTCGACTATATCATAAGCCACTATGGATGGCAGGGGTTGGCTCTTGGGGGAGCTATCATCGTGCTCCTATGTGTGCAGATTTATTACTACTTAATCGTCTATCGCCGCATCAGCACATACCGCAATGCGCGCCGCAAAAAGAAGTTTGAGCAAGAGCCTCCAGTATCGGTTATAATCCCTCTATTTTCAGAGGATTACGCATATCTCGAGGAGCGTCTGCCATACATATTTTCACAGCAGTATGGTGCCACGTTTGAGGTAGTGATTGTTTATGTGGGAAACGACTCTGATTTCTACGAGGAGCTCGCTCGATTAAGAGTCTTGCACCCCAACCTCATAGTCACAAAATTTGACTTCAACCCCCGCTTCCCGATATCTATCAAGCAAGCGATAAATCTTGGCATAAAATCATCCCACAACGAGCATATAATCATCTCCACACCAAACGCAAAACCCGCATCAGACCATTGGCTCGCAATGATGGGAAAGGCATTTATGCGAGGCGACATTGTTATCGGTTATTCGGGCATAGAACAGCGCACAGGCATCGGCAATTACCTGATGAGGATGTCAAACCTCCAGCAATCAATCTATTGGCTTGCGCAAGCTGTTAATGGCTCTGCCTACCGAGGCATACGCCACAATTTGGGATTCACAAAAACTCTATATTTCAGCGTAAGAGGATTCTCGCACCTAAGCATGAACATTGGAGAGGACGACCTCTTCATTCAGCGCATAGCCAAGCGCAACAACGTGAGCGTTGTGATGATTCCCAAGGGCTCGATGATAGAGCACCCATGGGGAGGTTTATGTTGGTGGCTGGGGCGCATGCGACACTATGGCCAGACATGGCAATTCTATCCCGATTGGGTACACTCCTCGATTCAATGGGATTTGGGAAGTCAGGCATTACTCTTCCTTACAGCCATAACTGCACTCATCTTCATGCCTTTGGAGTTTAAGGTTGCAACCATAATCCTATTATTGCTGCGCTACCTTATTGTCGCTCTACGCATACGCTCGATTGCCAAGCGCGTGGGCGAGAGGGGTGCTGCGCTGAAGTATTTTATCTTTGAT
>JAFOHD010000012.1 GCA_017421945.1 Alistipes sp.
AACCCAACACGTTTCCAGCACCCAGTAGCAGGTACTTACAAGAAGGAGCGCGTATTGGCAGGCAAGAAGTATTTCTCGGTAGCATCAGGTGGTGGTACAGGTCGTACATTGCACCCAGATAACATGGGCGCAGGTCCTGCATCTTACGGTATGACCGATACTTTGGGTCGTATGCACTCTGACGCTCAGTTTGCAGGTTCTTCATCAGTACCAGCACACGTTGAGATGATGGGCTTCCTGGGTATGGGTAACAACCCAATGGTAGGTGCTACCGTTGCTGTGGCAGTTGCCGTTCAGCAGGCTATGGCTTAATTGTCAGGTGGTTATAGCGATTGAGAAGATGTAAATCAGCTCACTCGTAGTAACTGATATAAAGAAAATCCCCGTAATTCAATGACGAATTATGGGGATTTTCGCATCTATAAGGCGGGTGTCTTGGCAAGTGATACACAATGGCAGAATATGGTATCCCCGCAAGTAGCCTTTGGGGAGTGACTCCCTCTAATTGAACGGCGGTTGTCGCGGCATGTCAATATCTATCGTAACTCAATATACCCACAGTTCCAAGGCTGAATCTCGGGAATCTCAACATAACTGTAGCCATTGTCATTAGCAACAGAGAGAGAAACCGGCTTTTCGCGCATTTCATACCATACTGCTTTTTTAATGTCAGAGTTTATACGAACTTTTATACGATATTGACTATCTATGCGCGTATTAACAAAAGCTATTGTACGCACTCGGCTCAAGCTATCGACACGAGGAATCATAAGTCCTATATAAGGTGTAACGCACAACACTGGTGAGGGGTATAATGAATCAATTGATTCACGATGAGCCTGTATCTGCTTGGAAGTTTGAGTGGTATATTCGAAATCCATATCCTTGGACTCCAACTTTCCTAAAGAGACTCCTTTTCCCGGAAGAACAGGAAGTGCAGAACGACCGAAGTGATAAAGATCTGCAATATTTACATCTGCCTCATAACCAATAGGCGTGGTTCCTTCATTCGCCTTTATGTAGCCGCGAATAACATCGGAAGCCTCAGCAAGCGGACGTAACAACGAATAGGAATAAAGCGACGCATCCTCCTTTTCACCGGCAATAACAAAATAACTGATTGCATCAGCTCCATATGCCAATGCAGTGAACCCTTCCACCTGGATACTGCGCGCCGTGCGCGAGCCATAGACGCGAGGCCAACTCTCTATTTCGGGGCACCAATATTTTATGTTTTCATCATCCATAGACTTCATATGCGAAACAGAAGTCATACTTTTTGTTATCTGACCATTAGCATTACTCCAGTCATAATAACTGCCTGCGCCAGGACGATAGACAACAGCCTTTCCACTTACATCCTTCATAGTCTGGATTATAGCTTCCTGATATTGTCTATCGTGTGAATAATTAGTATGCTGGAAACCAAGCTGGGTTTCGGGAGAGACTTTAACAACTTCTTCACATATTACACGTGCCACTTCTTGAAGCGAGGCGGTAGAGAATTGCCACCATTGTTCATATATTGCAGAATCAGATTCCACAGCCTTAGCCAATGATTCACGAGTCCACTCCGTTTTATGTTCAAGATTAAACGCGTTGATGCAAGTGTCACACCAGCAGCCGAGCAAAGAGCCATCAGTTGCAGGAGTATGATTCCTATAACGAAGGTCATCGTCAATCCACAAAGAGTGGAAATGAAGAGGTGCATAAATAGTAGCCAATTCACGCATGTACGCGAGGAACTCTGGCTGGCGAGGGCAGTTACAATATTTGGCCTCCACACCTAAAGACCCTGTCCAACCACCCCAAGTTTTGTATGAAAACAAATCACTATTTTCCTCCCCAAACGAATCTCCGTGACCGATAGTCATTTGAAATTGCAGTGATGCTTCAATACCCAGCTCATTAAGCTGTTGTTTAGCTTTAAGCAATCGAGCAGCATGCTCCTTATGAAACTCTGGGGAAACGATATTAAGACCGGTAGCAAACCACACATCGTCGCAGGCTCCTGGATTTTCCTTGATAGCAGCATAGGTCTCGGCCCATTTCTCATCACTTTCGGTGCTTGTTTGTCGCAGGCGCAAAGACATAACCGGATGTTCATCCAATAAGCCCGAATCATTAGCATCACAACAAGAATTGACATGCAATACAATCATTGCAAGCAACAGCAATAGAGTGAATCTGTTTTTCATAATCTGCATCAATAAATCTATCAAAATATTAGACATTTATATATCCGAACAACGATAAGATGGGTTGCAAAAAAACAACATATCACCACCGACAAACGGCAACAACATAATTAAAGCAACCTCTAACAACTTTTAGATCTCGCAAATTTACTACTTTATCAGTACACTTCAAAATTTCCAAAAAACAAAACAAACAACACACTATTTATTAATAATAAGGAGACAAGAAACAAAGTCAGTCTTTTCACAACTTTAACAAATTAAGCGGCACTGCCAAATGAAATAATGTAATCCACGACACTATCTATATCGTCTGTAATTGACAACAGCAAATTTTGATACCTGCCCTGCTGCTGCAAATTTTTCAGCAACTCATAGACAGGGACCTGACGAGTCCAATACTCCTCACCAAAGAATACCATAGGCGAAGCGAAGCCGAAGGTTTCGTAGTGATTCTGCGCAGCATCCTGAAATATCTCCTGCATGGTACCCGCACTGCCCGGGGTGTAAATGACACCACCCTTGGCTATTGCCAGCAGACCATCCTCACGCACGCTGTTATCAAAATACTTGGCTATATGGCTGGCAAAAGGTGTTGCAGGCTCATGGCCATAAAACCATGTAGGCATGCCTATGCTGCAAAAGTCCTCACGACAAGGAAACTGCTCCATAACTGCAAATGCCGACCTGAGCCACCCCTCATCCTTGTAGTGTGGTGCGATGCGCAGCATACCCACCGCTTCAAGCAGTTCGTCATCCTCACGTCCTGCCATCCAGGCTCCCAAATGAGTTGCCTCCATAGCTCCGGGACCGCCACCACTGACCATCAGGTAACCCATCTCGGTCAATTGCTTGCTTATCTGCGCAATCTTAACATAGTTGTCCTCGGTACGCAACAGGGCATGCCCTCCCATAACAGCCACCACGCGCCGCTCGTCGTAGCGAGCCAGCATCTCGTGCAGCGAATCGCTCACCGAGTGGTCGTGCAGCGCACGTGCAAGCATCTCGCTGATGTCGGAAGATATTTTACCCTTGCCCACATAGTGACGATAGACACGCGTATCGTAGCAGTCGCCAAACGAAGCTTCGCACTCGGGCTGATAGCCAGCATACAGACTCGCTGAATCATACAACTGCGCAGGAAAGCAGTTGAAGGGCTTACGTATTGAGGGGAAGATGTAACACCTGTTGTCGAGACGATTTATCATCTGCTCGGGAATCACACACCCCATAAATATACAATCACTATAGATGCGCTCCACAGCGGCCTCCTCAATGGAAAAGTCGATGCTCTGAAAAGCACAACGTGTAATGACTCCATCTCCGCACAGCAGACGCCTCAATGCCTCTTGCGACTCAATTTCCTGATAGTTTCTCTGCATAGAATCAAAGTTTAGGATATACTTTAGGGGCTTGCACCGTAACGAAATCGGCACCATTGCCGCTCTCAGTACATACTATGCGCACAGCCTTTATCGCGCGTTGGGGATTTTCAATCACACCTCCGCCATTTTTCAAATCACACACCCGCTTGAAAGTCGTGCCATCTGCACTTACTTCCATGTAACCAGCATTGAATATATAACGAGGCAGTTGCAGGTTACCCGTAAAAATCTCCATACGACGGCAAGTAACCGGTTTCTCGAATGTGTAGAGTAGCCAATCCCCCGACCTTGCAACACGTGAGGTGCGAGCTATGCGACCATAGCCCTCGGCATTGGAGAACGGGAAACGCTCGCTCTCGCCTATCGAAGAGGTAATCTTCACCTTAGGCTGCAACCATCGCCATCGGCCCTTGACCGCCGCCTCGGGACTGCGTGCGCCACCCATGCGGGTATAAAAAGCGTAGAGTTGAGGTTTGTCGGTCGTAATGGGGGCATGGTAGAGATGCTCACCATCCTTGCCCACTACATTGTAGTAAATGTGAGAACAATCATCTGCCACAGCCTTCAACACTCCATCTGCGTAACTAACACTGGGTGGAAACAGACGAAAATCTATACCCATGGCAATCATGCGGCTGTAATGACTCTCAACCAGCTTGGCATAGAACGCCTGCCACTCGCCACCACCGCCTCGCCACGCCACCTCGCTCAAGGCGCAAATGCGTGGATAAGTCTGGTAGTGAAGGTAGTTGTTCTCATCGTCACGATGTGAGATGTATGCCTCGCTGAAAAACGATGCCGCCACACCAACAACGTTCTTCATCTCCTGCGCAGTAAAACCCTGCTGCTGAAAATCAAACGACAGAGGCTTGCGTGCATCAAATATTGCAGCCCAATCGTGTCCGGGCTCACGTGGCGTCTGCCGCATGTCAAAATAGAAATAGGCACCAGGCATCACCACCGTGGCATAGCCCTCGGCTGCCGCCTTGCGACACTCCGCCACACTCTCCCAGCCATAAACCATAGCATCGCGGGTGAGTGTCCCCGAGTCGATGGACTCGTTCCATACACAAGGGTGCTTGCCATATTTCTTGATTATCTGAGCCACCCGATTCATAAAGTGCGCCTGCAATGCCTTGCCATCCATACCCTCTGAAGCCATTAACGACTTGCAATCGGGACACTTGTTCCATTGAGTCATGCTCACCTCGTCACCTCCAATATGTATCCACTTTGAAGGGAACACTTCTGCCATCTCGCCAAAGATATCATCAAGCAGAGCATAGTTACTCTCCTTGGAAGCACACATCACATTGCGAGTATCATAACCATCAGAGGCTTTCAGGCCGGGGGTATAGTTACACAACACATCGGGCTTGACACGCGCAAGGTTGTGACTATGGCCCGGCAGGTCTATTTCGGGAATAATCTCTATGTTACGCACGGCGGCATACTCTACAATCTGGCGCATCTGCTCTTGAGTAAAAAAGCCGCCATAGAGTTCCTGCCACTTGCCATAACGTGCCGCAACGGGAGAGCCCACGCCACGAAATCCGCCCACCTGGGTAAGTTCGGGATGGGATTTTATCTCTATGCGCCAACCCTCATCGTCCGAGAGGTGAAGGTGCAGTTTGTTTATCTTGTGGTGGGCGAGGTTTTCAATGAAGAGCTTCACTTCATCGACCTCCATCCATGTACGACACACATCGAGCATAAATCCACGATATGAAAATCTGGGGCTATCCTCAATCTCACACTCCCCGACTGCCACCGGCAGTGAGAGCGTGTGTGAATAGACTGCTGAAGGCAACAGTTGCAACAGAGTTTCAATGCCATTGTGTACGCCAGCAGCCGAGCCGCCATCAATAAAAACGCCCTCGGCACACACCTTTAGCGTATAGGCTTCCGAACTTAAATTTTTATTCTCCCGCAACACAATATTACCTTTTTGCGATGCGTTATATTCGCGAATTTCGAGCGGCAGAAACCCCGCCAGACGTTCAGCCTGGGAACGGAGCGACGGATAGTGTGTAATCTTAGTTGTTATTAGTATATTAAATGCTCCGTTCCCTTTTTTCATTCTCAAGGGCTGAGGGACGATGTTGCCTCCTTGCATACCAATCACAGAAAACAACGCCGCAATAAACAGCAAACATCTACACAGTCGCATTACCTGATTCATATTCTAAAATTTGATAAGTCCAACTTTATTTGTAACTTTGGCAACAGGACACCAACCAACTCTAAAATTTAGTGACTAAAGTTATAAATTAAAAACAATTTTACCAAATGAGACGTCTTCTTTTTACGCTTCTTGCATCCGTGTTATGCCTGGGGGCAATGGCACAAAAGTCAAGCATTGAATTTGTTACGACCCCCGACACAGAAAGTAAAAGCATCAACTATGTGGGCAACCGCGCACCACTTGCACCTGCGGCATTCATCAAGTTGCCACTCGGAGCAATCAAGCCCGAAGGATGGATTGGCGAAATGCTCAACCGCCAGGGTGATGGTCTGGCAGGCCATCTGGGCGAAATCAGCGCGTGGCTGGTAAAGAAGGGTAACGCATGGCTTGAGACCGAAGGTCACGCAGGCTGGGAGGAGGTCCCTTATTGGTTGCGAGGCTACTCCGACATGGCATTCATCCTGGGCGACGAGAAGATGAAGGCAGAGGCCATGTTCTGGATTGAGGCAATACTTAAGTCGCAGCGCGAGGATGGCTGGTTTGGTCCACTCATCTATAACAAAGATACGGGTAACGACTATTGGCCCAACATGTTGGTGTTGTTCACATTACAAAACTACTACGAGGTGTCAGGCGATAAGCGTGTGATTGACTTCATGACAAAGTATTTCAAGTATGAGCTGGCGCAACCCGACGACAAAATCATCGCCTCGTATTGGGAGAATATGCGTGGCGGCGACAACCTATACAGCGTATATTGGCTCTACAACATCACGGGCGAGGAGTGGTTACTTGAACTTGCCACAAAGCTTGACCGCTGCACTGCCAACTGGAAGATGGAGGGCACATTGCCCAACTGGCATGTCGTGAATATCGTGCAGGGCTTCCGTGAGCCTGCAACATACGCAATGCAGTCAAAAAATCCAGCACACACAGCTGCCACCTACTTCAACTTCAAGCACATTCGCGACCTCTATGGTCAGGTGCCAGGCGGTTTGTTTGGAGCTGATGAGATTGCCCGCGAGGGTTATGACGACCCACGCCAGGGTGCAGAGACCTGCTCTATGGCCGAGCAAATGACATCGGACGGAATCCTGACACGCATCACAGGCGATGTAATGTGGGCCGACAACTGCGAGGACGTGATGTTCAACACCTACCCTGCGGCATTCACCCCTGACATGAAGTCGTTGCGTTACATCACATCTCCAAACATGGTGCTTGCAGACGCAAAGAACCACAGCCCGGGTATCCATAATTCGGGACCATTCCTTATGATGAACCCATTCAGCAGCCGCTGCTGTCAGCACAACCACACTCATGGCTTGCCATACTATATCGGCAATATGGTGATGGCAACCAACGACAACGGATTGATGGCCAACCTCTACGGCTCGGCTACAGTGAAGGCCAAGGTGGGCAAGAAGGTAGCTGTGAACTTAAAGATGCAGAGCAACTACCCATTTGAGGAGGTTGTCCGTTTCGACATCGAGCCACAGAAGGCCGTCAGCTTCCCTCTCTACCTGCGTGTGCCAGCATGGTGCCAGAACGCAAGCGTGAAGATTAACAACGCAGAGAGTTTCACAGCATCGTCAAATGGCGGATACATTAAAATCGTACGCAAATGGAACAAGGGAGATAAGGTAGAACTCTCGTTGCCTATGCAGCTCACCATGCGCGAGTGGGAGAAAAACAAGAAGAGCGTATCGGTGAACTACGGTCCTCTGACATTCTCACTCCTTATCAAGGAGAACTACATCAAGAAGAGTTCTACATCGACAGCCATTGGCGATTCACGCTGGCAGGAGGGTGCCGACGCCGAGGCATGGCCATCATGGGAGATTCACCCAGCATCGGCATGGAACTATGGTCTTGTGTATGACCCTGCAAAGAGCCTTGAGAGCCAGTTTGTGATTGAGCGACGTGCTTTCCCTGCCAACAACAACCCATTCACAAACAACTCTGCACCAATCCTGCTCAAAACCAAGGGTCGTCAGATTCCAGCGTGGGGCATCGACCAGTATGGATTGTGCGGTATTCTGCCCGAGAGTCCTGTAACATCCACATCACCCGTCACCGACCTTACGCTGGTGCCAATGGGAGGTGCAAGATTGCGAATCTCATCAATACCTGTAATCAGGTAAGACTCCTGCATCAGGTAAATTTTCACACCTAAGGAAAACTCTTACAAAGTTATTTTGCTATTTTTGGCGAGAAAATCTTAACTTTGTAAGAGTTTTACGTATTAATAACACTACCATGGAAAACAAACTTAGAGCCGCAGCACGACTTCTGGAGGTAATGGACACCCTCAGAGTGAAGTGTCCCTGGGACCGAGAGCAGACCTTTGAGTCACTGCGTAACAACACAATAGAGGAGACTTATGAGTTGGTGGACGCCATCGCCGACAGCAACATGGATGGCATAAAGGAGGAACTTGGCGACCTGCTTCTGCACGTGATATTCTACTCAAAACTTGGCGAGGAGGCCGGGGCATTTGACTTTGCCGATGTAGCTGATGCCGAGTGCGACAAACTCATCTATCGTCATCCCCACGTTTATAGCGACATTCACGCCGACACCCCCGCCGAGGTGATGCAGAACTGGGAGGAGCTGAAGCTGCGCAAGAAGAAGCGTCAGGGAGGAATACTGGGCGGTGTACCCCGCTCGCTGCCAGCCATGGTCAAGGCGTTCCGCGTGGGCGAGAAGGCAGCATCATCGGGCTTCGACTGGGAAAAGAAGGAGGACGTGTGGGCGAAGGTCAAAGAGGAGATTGCGGAGATAGAGGTGGAGATGGCAAATGGCAACCATGAGCGTACCACGGACGAGATTGGCGACCTGTTCTTTGCGCTGATAAACATGTGTCGTCTGTATGGCATCGACCCCGAGCTGGCTCTTGAGAAAACCAACAAGAAGTTTATCTCACGCTTCCAGCACATGGAAGCCGAAGCGGGCGAAAGACTCTTTTCGGAGATGTCGGCCGAGGAGCTCGACCAGCTCTGGCGTAATGCAAAAAAGGATGAGTAGAGAAAGAGTCTAAAGACAGAGCATAATAATAGCGATGAGTGCTGCCGAAGATTGGCGGATAGTCGTAAAACGGGACAATACCGAAACTTCCATCACGTTTAAGAAAGAGAAAATATAAATCACAGATATAACAAATTTTTAGCAAATAGTTATGGCAATAATTAAAGAAGTCAGGGGACATA
>JAFOHD010000013.1 GCA_017421945.1 Alistipes sp.
GGAGATGGAACGCAAAGCCAACGTGGGAGATATCTACCGCATGGCCTCGGCATCAAAACTTATCACCGCCGTAGGCATCATGAAACTCATCGACGAGGGACGCCTCACGCTCGACAGCAAGGTCTTTGGCCCCGAGGGTATCCTCTCGCACTTCACTGAGATCAAGGATAAACGCGCTCACAACATTACCGTGCGCCAGCTGCTGAACCACACCTCTGGTTTCAGTCGCCGCATGGGCGATCCGATGTTTCGCATTGCCGATGTCATGCGCTGGGAGGAGTTGGACACCACACCTACGGCTGACGAGCTCATCGCCTTCCAGTTGGGTCTGCGTCTGCGTGGCGCACCGGGAGGCTCGGCTCAATACTCAAATGTGGGTTATCTGGTGCTATCGCGTGTAATTGAGCAGGTGTCGGGTATGGGATATGAGGAGTATCTGCAGGAGCATGTCTTGTGGCCTGCCGGCTGCTACGATATGCACATTGCACGCAACTACTACAAGGATCGTTATCCGGGCGAAGTGAAGTATTACGGTCACGATGAGGAGCGCATAGAGTCATATGACGGCTCAGGCCAGATGCGTCTGCGCGAATATGGAGGCAACGATATCCGTGGTCTGCAGGGTGCTGGTGCATGGGTGGCATCAAGCGTTGAGATGATGCGTCTGGTGGCCTCGATTGATGGCAAGCCCAATGTACCCGACGTTCTCTCGGCAGAGAGTGTTGCTGCAATGCGTGATATTCAGCGCAAGGGCGACTATGCCTTAGGCTGGGCACGCTACAACGCCAGCAACGGCTCACTCATCCGCACAGGTACGATGTCGGGAACATGTGCCTATATCGACTATCGCGAGAATGGCATTTCTTACGTATTCTTCACCAATACGAGTAACTATCGTGGCGCAACGTTCACCAACTCCATTGGTCGCATGATTCGTGATGCCATGACACGAGTGGAGGAGTGGCCCTCGGATCGTGACATGTTTGTTGCCGTACCCGATATGGCAACAGACTCATTGTCGCTCACCACAACAAATGATGTATCGTAAATTACATTTTAAGCGTATCTATCTCTCGCTGCAATAGATCCAAGAAGTGTGCAGCGTGTGCGCCATCCATCTGCGTGTGGTGGAACTGAAACGACAGCACGAGTGAAGTCTTGAACCACGAACGGCGATACTTTCCCCAAATAAGAAAAGGGTTATTAAATACTCCGCTATACATTCCCACTGCGCCATCAATCTCATACTTCGCAAGTGCCGATGTCCCGATAACCATACTCTTCTCGGAGAGATCATAATCTCGGCACGACCCTGCCACCTGCCGTGTAAAGCGTATATAATCAGTATTAAACTGCTGCAAATCGTCGCAGTAGGGCAGATCGCACGAACTAACCTCACCCTGACTATTTGCCACAATGGTATTCACGGCAATGGTATCGTACTGCATCAGCTTATCTCCCACGGGAAGCATATAAAACTCCTTCACTCGGCTCGCCGCACGACCTATGCAGTAACACATAAGCATATTAAACTTAAAACCCTTCTTGCGACTTATCTTCACAAGGCGTGACACGTCGAGTGTCTTAAAAAAAGTCACCA
>JAFOHD010000014.1 GCA_017421945.1 Alistipes sp.
GGGATTATTTTCTAAATAGCAAAACTTTTACCAAAAATTTTTAATTTTTCTTAAAAAATTCCACTTTTTCCCCTTGCACTAAACTATTTCTTCACTTTATACGACTTCCAGAGTTTTCGTTTTGGCTGCGCAAGATATGTATATCGGCCATCAGTAATTTCCTCTACCGTAAAGTTGTCATAGACAATCGAATAGCCTCCACCACGCCTATCGTATAGTTCGCACTCCTCAAACAGGAAACCTATCGAATTGTCCGACTGAAGCGTCATGGTAGAGTATGCCGACGTCTGATTGGTCACTACAAAATACCCCTCCCAATTCTCGGCTATACATTGAGGTGTGGCTATATCCTGAGCCGTAGCCAACCCTTTATAATATATACCCACATGCGAGCGGTAAGGGCCCAGAGGCAACGACTGCATAAGCAGATACATCTTACGGTCATCACTCTTGCGCACTACGGGCACAAGCAGCAGTTCGCCATTGCACGCATTACGGTCGGAGTATACGCCACGGTTGTGCTTGCTCGAGTGAGCCATCACACCCCAGCTACCCTCGGCACGCCGCTCGTTGCTAAAGGTGAAAATATTAAAGTTACGACCTTCGTTGTTCGTACGTGAACTTATGAGCAAGCGTCCTCCTGGCAACTCCTCAAGTTTTGCCTCATCTGCGCCCTGCATAATCGGCGCAGTATCAACGCCTCCCAGCACCTTCCAGCTCTGACCAAAATCATCGGAGTAAAGTACAAAATTCATCCACGCGCCACTATTCACCGTCTGCAACACGGCGCAGTAAAGACGGTAATATTTACCCACCCTGACATAACGACTCTGCAACACCTTGCCCGAGGCAATGAACATTGCCCGCGCAGGGCCATTCTTCCCGCCATCGAATTGAGAATATATACTCTCGGCAATATCCTCAGGTTCGCTCCAAGTCTTGCCGCCATCATCGCTATAAAAGCGTGCAATACATTGATGCAGGTCACGCTGCCCCTTGACATAAGCCACATTACCGGCACAACTCATAACCATCAGGCGGCCGCTCTCCCTGTCTGCCACGATGCAGGGGTCACCAAAGCTGACATTCATAAAATCGGGCGAATCCTTACCCTTACCCTCGACCAATGTGAAAATATCGCCCCACGTGCGGCCATTATCCTCACTGCGCCTGAGGTGCAAATCTATACGGCCATCCTTCACCACACCTATATCCTGACGTGAAAAGCGGTAATCGGCCACACACACCAGCGTGCCATCCTCAAGAGCCGCAATTGCGGGAATACGATAGGGAATGTCGGCGGTGTTTTTGGTCGGGAACACTTCGTAGCGGTGCTGCGCAACAGCCATCACGGCACACAGCAAGGCGGTAAGTAGCAATGTTATTCGTTTCATAGCATGTTGATTTCTCACGAAGTTAGCAAAATTTACTTTCCAAACCAAATTTCCCGCCGTACAACTTATCCTCTGAAAAAAAATTACTACCTTTGGTTAAGAATCTTAAATCTAACCGTATGAAAAACTTGCTTAGCACGATTCTGACCATACTGACACTTGCGGTATTCATGCCCGCCATGTCGCAGCAACGCGACCCTCGCACAAGGGAGTATATCTCGCCCACACGCATAATGTGGATGAAGCACAAAGAGCAGATATCACACCCCGAGTATCTGTTACGTCAGGGTGTCGGGCAGGCCGACCTGACCAACTCACACATATGCGTGATGCGCAGCACCGCCACATCTCATCCCGCCATACTGCTGGACTTCGGGCGCGAATTGCAGGGAGGGCTGCAAATCACCACGGGCATGCCCGCCAACCATAAGCCCATACGCATCAGAGTGCGCTTCGGAGAGTCGGCAAGCGAGGCCATGTGCGAGATAACCGCCGAGAACGGAGCCACCAACGACCACGCCGTGCGCGACTTTGATATTACACTCCCCTGGTTAGGCGTACGCGAGGTGGGCAATTCAGGCTTCCGCTTTGTGCGCATTGACCTTTTGGATGACAACCGCGAACTGCACCTGAAGGAGATTCGTGCCATATCGCAAATGCGCGACATCCCCTACCTTGGCTCATTTCGCTCAAGCGACGAGCGACTCAACAGCATCTGGCAGACGGGAGCCTACACCGTACACCTCAACATGCAGGAGTATCTGTGGGACGGCATCAAGCGTGACAGGCTGGTGTGGATGGGCGACCTCCACCCCGAGATTATGACCGTGAGCCATGTATTTGGTTACAACGAGGTGGTGCCCCGCAGTCTCGACCTTGTGAAGGAGACCACAGTACTCCCAAACTGGATGAACGGCATAAGTTCATACTCGATATGGTGGATTATCATACAACGCGACTGGTACTACCATCATGGCGACATGAAATACCTCCAGCAGCAGAAAGATTACCTTGTGGAGCTGCTGCAACTGCTCTTTACAAAGGTTGATGAAAGAGGCGTAGAGAGGCTCGACAGCCGCTTCCTTGACTGGCCTTCAAACGCTCATCCCGAAGCCATACATGCAGGCCTGCAATCGTTGATGCTCATGGCCATGCAGTCGGGCAGCGAGCTATGCCACCTTCTTGGCGAGGATGCGCTTGCTCGGCAGTGCCAGCAGATGTACGACAAGATGAAGTCGGCCGCGCCAATTGTCTGTCAAAGCTACTTCAACTCGGGCAAGGCAACAACCGCCCCAGGCAACAAGCAGGGTGCTGCACTGCTTGCCCTGGCAGGACTTATGGATGCACAGGAAGCGAATGACAAGGTGCTTGCAATAGATGGAGGGCATGGTTTCTCGACATTCTACGGCTACTACATGCTTCAGGCTATGGCAAAGGCGGGTAACTATACCGGTGCGATGCAGATTATACGCGACTACTGGGGTGCGATGCTCGACTTGGGAGCCACAACGTTCTGGGAGGATTTCGACCTGGCATGGATGGAGAATGCCGCACGCATTGATGAGCTTGTACCCGAAGGCAAGATTGACATTCACCGCGACAAGGGAGCATACTGCTACGTGGGCTACCGCCACAGTTTCTGCCACGGCTGGGCTTCGGGCCCCACAGCATGGTTGAGCCAGCACGTGCTGGGTGTGGAGATTCTGGAGCCTGGCTGTCGCAAGGTAAGAATCACACCTCATATGGGCGACCTCGAGTGGGTGGAGGGCACATTCCCCACACCTTATGGAGTCATCGAGATATCACACCGACTCACTCCCGAGGGCAAGATAAAATCCATAATCAAAGCACCTAAAGGGGTAAAGGTGGTGAAGTAAAAAATAAATCCAGAGGATTGCCTCTGGATTTATTTTATAGCCACCATATTCTGTATCGAGCGTTCGGCGGCGACTCTCACATCCTCGTTAAGCAGCACCTCGGGCGACTCCGCCTCAAGACACGAGAGGATGTTTTCAAGCGTCACCATCTTCATATATCGGCACTCGTTGCAGGCGCACGTAGAGTCCTCGGGTGGCGCAGGAATAAATGTCTTCTCGGGGTAACGCTTGCGCATCTCGGCCAGAATACCCGCCTCAGTCACAACGATATACTCCGCAGCTGAATCCTCACCGCAGAAATTCAATATACCGGCCGTAGACCCCACATAATCGGCAACCTCAAGGATATATGCCTTACATTCAGGGTGCGCCACAACCTTCGCCTGGGGATGCTCGCGTTTAAGGGATAGAATCTTCTCCAGCGAGAACTCCTCATGCACGGTGCATGCTCCATCCCAGATGACCATGTTATCACGTCCGGTGAGTTTCTGAATATATGAACCGAGGTTACGGTCAGGAGCAAAGATTATGGGTTGCTCACGAGGGATGCTCTCCACAACCTGCAACGCATTGGTCGAGGTGCAACACACATCAGTAAGAGCCTTCACCTGCACCGATGTATTCACATAAGACACAACCTTATGCCCCGGATATTGCTCTTTCAATGCCTTCAACGCCGCAGCCTCACACGACTCGGCAAGCGAGCAGCCCGCCTCGGGCACGGGGATAAGCACCTTCTTGTCGGGGGAAAGCACCTTCGCTGTCTCTGCCATGAAATTCACTCCCGCAAAGAGTATTATCGGAGCCTCGATATCGCGCGCCTTAACCGACAATGCAAGTGAATCACCGAGATAATCGGCTACGGCCTGCACCTCGGGCAGAGTATAGTAGTGGGCCAATATCACAGCTCGCTTTTCCTGCTTGAGCTGCTCTATTCGCTGCATAAGTTGCTCTTTAGTCATATTCTACACTTTACTTATTTTTCAACCTGGATATTCATGCTGATATCCATCGCCTTTACCGTATGAGTCAAAGCACCCACACTGATGTAATCGACACCCGTAGCGGCAACCTCAATCAGGCGGGGAATACTCATGTTACCCGACGCCTCGGTCTTGATGCCCTTGTCGGCAGCCTTGATTACTGCCACAGCCTCGGCCATAGCTTCGTTGCCCATGTTGTCAAGCATAATGATGTCTGCACCCGCCGCAATAGCCTCCTTAACCTCATCAAGGTTGGTTGTCTCGACCTCAATCTTGATACCCTCGGCAATGCGGGCACGCACCTGCTCAACAGCCTTGGTGATGCCGCCGGCCATCTTGATGTGGTTATCCTTAATCATCGCCATATCATATAGGCCCATGCGGTGGTTGGTACCCCCACCATGCTTCACAGCCAGCTTGTCCAGCACTCTCAGGCCTGGGGCAGTCTTGCGTGTATCAAGCAACTCGGTAGTGGTTCCCTTGAGTTCCTTGACATACTTTGCAGTCTCGGTAGCAATACCGCACATACGCTGGAAGAGGTTAAGCGACAGACGCTCACCACGCAACAATGTAGGATATGTAGCCTCAATCTTAAGGATTACATCGCCCTTCTTCACGCTGTCGCCATCCTTGAAATAAGGGGTAAAGACAACGTCACTCTGGAAACGGTCGTAAACCATCTTCACAATTTCCAAACCAGAGATTACACCCTCCTGCTTGGCAGTCATTGTCGCCACAGCGTTCATTGACTCGGGGATAATCGACTCGGTGGTGATGTCGCCCGTATTGATATCCTCCTCAATACCCAAATCAAGGAGCTTCGAGATTAAGTTTTCGTACTGCATATTCTAAAAATTAAAATAGTTACCATTCACCGGTGCTGTGCAAATCTCTGCCCCACGACGCTGCACTGAATGTAGGGCATAAGCCTCATCAGCACATGGATAATCTTCACGATAGTGTCCGCCACGACTCTCCTTACGCAGGAGTGCTGGCGACATAATCAGCCGTGCCACGCATAACAAACGGCGCGAAGCCTCGAGATAGTATTCGCGGTTGTGCTCACCTCCACGCTCTGCCTGCTTCTGCTTGATAATCTTACCCAGCTCCTCAATCTTGCTCAGGCCTTCCATCAGGCTCTCCTCGCTGCGTATGATGCCCGCATGGAAGTTCATTATCTCGGACACCTGACTGCGCAACTGCTGATAGAGTATCGCATTATTCTCGTCCTTGCTATACTGCACCTCAAACTTAGGAAACTCCTTCACCGAGCCAACCTTCACAGTATCTTCAACAGCACGGTTGGCAAACACCAAGCACTCAATAAGCGAGTTTGAAGCCAAGCGGTTGGCTCCCATGATGCCCGTTGCAGCCACCTCGCCACACACGTACAAACGCTCTACATCGGTGCGGCCATTCTCATTCGACATAACACCTCCGACCGAGTAGTGCGCCGCCGGTGCTACGGGAATCTCCTGCGTAAGGTCATAACCAAACTCCTTACACTTGGCATAGATGCCGGGGAAACGCCTCAAAATCATTTCAGGGTCGAGATGCTTGAGCGAAAGTGTCACATAAGGCATGCCGTCGTGGTGCATCTGCTTGAAGATTGAGCGGGCCACAATATCGCGCGGAGCAAGCTCTGCCAATTCATGGATAGGCACCATAAATCGTTTTCCATCCTTACCCAACAGGTGCGCACTCTCACCTCTCACAGCCTCACTTATAAGAAAGGCCTGTGGCGAATCCTTAAGATATAGTCCCGAAGGGTGGAACTGAATAAACTCCATATCAATGATTCTGCATCCCGCCTTGTAGGCTATGGCAACGCCGTCACCTACGGTAGTCTGGGGATTGGTGGTGCGGGCATATATTGCCGATGTGCCACCCGAGGTAAGGAACACATGGTCGGCAAAGAGCATCACCTCGCTGCCCTCCTTAGAACTCAATTCGGGGTTATCACTCCAGCATCTCACACCATAGCAGACACCATCCTTGACGAGCAGGTCGAGCAGTAACGTATTCTCAAACACGGTGATATTCTTACGCTCGGCCACCTTCGATATGGCAAACTCGGTAATCCAGCGACCCGTGGCATCACCTCCCGCATGCAATATGCGGCGTTTGTGGTGACCTCCCTCCAAGCCCAAAGCGAGAACACCATTCTCGGTGTCGAACTTCATGCCTTCGGCGATAATCTCCTCAATACGCTCGGGGCCCTCATTTACAAGAATATCCACAGCATGCTCCTCGCACAAACCGCGGCCTGCAATAAGCGTATCAGATTTATGAATTTCGGGGTTGTCATCAAACGATGTAACAGCAGCAATACCACCCTGGGCATTGAACGAGTTACTCTCGCGTATCATCGACTTTGTAATCACTGCCACACTACCCTTCAGTGAAGCCTTCCAGGCAGCATACAGACCAGCCAGGCCACTGCCAACAATTATGTAATCAAATTTACGCATCCTATTTGGGTAATAATAATGCAAATATCATCAAAAATCTTTAGAAATACTACGGTTTAGTCAAAAAAAATAGTTTCACCGCAACAAAATCAGCAATTCTACTTATTTTCGGGCGAGATTTGAGAATACCCAACACGCGGAAGTTCACACAATCTTACATTGGGATTGATATTTTTTGCATTTTGATGCGCAAATTCCAAGAAAGTTGCGTATCTTTACGGATGAGTATCTCCTCATCAACAGGATGGCGCTCACAAAGAAGCAACAATAAACAAACAGATAGACTTATGTTACGTAAATTCAGAATCGTTGCCGCCGCCATGTGCTTCGTGCTCATCACGCTGCTCTTCCTCGACTTCACGGGAACGCTGCACGCATGGTTTGGATGGCTGGCAAAAATCCAGTTCCTCCCAGCCATATTGGCTTTGAATGTCGGAGTAGTACTCGTGCTTGTAGCTCTCACACTGCTTTGTGGGCGCATCTACTGCTCTGTAATCTGCCCTCTGGGTGTGATGCAGGACATCTTCTCGTACTTCGCCGGCAAACGTAAGAAGAACCGCTTCAGCTACTCGCCCGCCAAGCATTGGTTGCGCTATGGCGTACTTGCCATCTTCATCGCAACACTTGCCGCAGGCTTTGGAGCCATAGCCTTGCTCGTTGCACCATATAGCGCATTCGGACGCATCGCTCACAACCTCCTCGCACCACTTTGGGGCTGGGGTAACAACCTGCTGGCATGGGTTGCCGAGCGCATCGACAGCTACGCATTCTACTCTACCGAGGTATGGATTGGTTCGTGGGCTACGTTTGCCGTGGCGGTTGCGACTCTCATTGTTGTGGGCTACCTGGCATGGCGCAGCGGTCGTACATACTGCAACACTATCTGCCCTGTCGGCACGGTGCTTGGTTTCCTGTCTCGTTTCTCGCTGCTGAAACCCGTCATCGACACCGAGAAGTGTATCGACTGCAAGCGTTGCGCACGCAATTGCAAAGCTTCGTGTATAGATGTCGAGAACCACACCATTGATTACAGTCGCTGTGTGGTATGCTTCGACTGTATCGACAATTGCAGCAAGGGTGCAATCAGCTACACGCTGCGTTGTAAAGGCACCACGAAATCAACCGATGCAAAGTGTAACGCCGATGCTCCTGCCGACAATTCCCGCAAGAACTTCCTCATCGGAACAGCCCTGCTGGCCACTTCAGCCGTGAAGGCTCAGGAGATGAAGGTTGATGGTGGTTATGCTACAATCATTGACAAGGAGGCCCCCAACCGCAAGCAGCCCCTGACTCCTCCGGGTTCTTGGAGCGCGCGCAACATGGCTGCGCATTGCACGGGCTGCCAGCTGTGCGTTACGGTATGTCCAACCGACGTGTTGCGTCCATCGGCCGAGTTGAGCACATTCATGCAGCCCACGATGTCGTACGAGCGTGGCTACTGCCGTCCAGAGTGTAACAAATGTTCCGAGGTATGCCCTACGGGGGCTATCAAACCTATCAGCCTGGCCGAGAAATCATCCATAAGAATCGGACACGCCGTGTGGAAGCAAAAGAACTGTATAGTCATAACCGACGATGTTGATTGCGGCAACTGCGAGCGTCACTGCCCATCGAGTGCCATCACCATGGTGCCAATGGATGAGAACAACCCTCGCTCACGTAAGATTCCTACTATAAACAAGCACCGTTGCATAGGCTGCGGAGCGTGCGAGAACCTATGCCCAGCACGCCCATTCAGCGCCATCTATGTGAAAGGTTTTTCAGAACACAGAACATTATAATATTGCCGCTATGGAGAAGAAGAGATATAACAATATAGGTCGTGGCGAGTTTCTTGCACGTTTAGGTGCAGGCTCTGCCCTCACAGTTGCGGCACTTGCCGGCTGCAAACCAAGCACTGCAAAGTTTGACCCTTATGCTGTGGATGATGAGGATGTTCCAACCGACAAGATGGAGTATCGCACCAACCCACGCACAGGCGACAAGGTATCAATCCTGGGCTACGGATGTATGCGCTGGCCTATGCGCAAAGGCGACGATGGCCGCGATGAGCTGGACCAGGAGAAGATTAACGAGTTGGTTGATTATGCCATTGCTCACGGCGTGAACTACTTCGACACATCACCCGTATATTGCCAAGGTAAATCCGAGCAAGTTACGGGTATCGCACTGAGCCGCCACGCTCGCGACAAATTTCTCATTGCCACCAAGATGTCGAACTTCTCAAACTACTCGCGCGAGAACTCTATACTGATGTACAACCGTTCGTTTGAAATGTTGCAGGTGGATACTATCGACTACTACTTGCTGCACAACATCGGCAGCGACATACGCTCGTTTGAAGCACGCTTCATCGACAACGGCATACTCGACTTCCTGATTGAGGAGCGCGCGAAGGGTAAGATTCGCAACCTGGGATGGTCGTTCCACGGCTCAAAGGAGGTGTTTGACCACATTCTGGCCTACCACGACAAGGTGCATTGGGACTTCATTCAGATTCAGATGAACTACTCCGACTGGCATAATGCCCGTGGTCGCAACGTCAATGCCGAGTACCTCTATGCCGAGCTTGAGAAGCGCAACATCCCTGTTGTAATCATGGAGCCTCTGCTGGGTGGTCGTCTGTCGAATGTTCCCAACCACATCTCGGCACGCCTTCAGCAGCAGGAGCCCGAGCGCAGTGTGGCATCGTGGGCATTCCGTTTCGTGGGCTCATACCCCATGGTGCTGACAGCATTGAGCGGCATGACATATGAGGAGCACCTGCAAGACAACATCCGCACCTATGCGCCATTTGAGCCGCTTAGCGAGGAGGATAAGAAGTTTCTCTTTGAGACTGCCGAACTAATGCTGCAATACCCCACAATCCCTTGCAACGATTGCAAATATTGTATGCCTTGTCCTTACGGACTGGACATCCCCGCCATACTGTTGCACTACAACAAGTGCGTGAATGAGGGCAATCTCTCGCGCTCGTCGCAGGACGAGAACTTCCGCAAGGCACGCCGTGCATTCCTTGTGGGATATGACCGTGCGGTGGAGAAGGAGCGTCAGGCCGACCGCTGCGTAGGGTGCAAGCAGTGCAACGAGCACTGTCCACAGCGCATCGACATCCCACGTCAGCTGCGCCGCATAGACAAGTACATCGAGGATTTGAAGCAGGGACGCGAGTTTTAACATGAAGCAGCAACTCATCCTTAAACTCCACGCCGAGCAGTGTTCATGCGTTGTTTTCAACCACGCCACTACTCGCTTGTTTCATGAGCGAGGCGTGAAGGACCTGCACAAATTATTGCGCACCGAAGCCGAGTGGTTGCGGGGTGCGATGATAGCCGACAAGGTGGTAGGCAAGGGAGCAGCGGCACTCATGGTGGCAGGCGGAGTCGGCTGGGTATATGCCGAGGTAATAAGCCAGGCTGCGCTGGAGTTGCTTCATGAGCATGGAATTGAGGTGAAGGCAGGCCGCACAGTCCCCAACATCATCAACCGCAAGGGCGACGATATATGCCCCGTTGAGAAGTTGTGCCTGAGGTGCTACACAATTGATGAGTGCCTTGAAAAAATTGATGAGTTTCTGCTGAGTATTGCCCGCAGTGCCTGAAAAATAATTGATGCAGACAAAAGATTGGTAAACTTTTTGCAGTTGTTCAGGTACGACAACAGCACATTAATGTCTGCTTTACGAACTAAATTGGAATAATAACAAAAAAAACAAAAGAACAATGCAAGTAGCAAGTATCAAACTCTATTCGTTGAACTACAACGATGCCAAGACCTACATCGCAGCAGCACTCTTCGCACTTGGCAACATCCTGTTGCCACAACTTTGCCACCTCGTACCACAGGGTGGTATGATTATGCTGCCGATATATTTCTTCACCTTAGTAGGTGCATACAAATATGGTTGGAAGGTAGGTCTTATCACAGCTCTGCTTTCGCCACTATGTAACCACCTGCTCTTCGGCATGCCCGCAGCGGCGGTGTTGATGCCTATCATGGTGAAGTCTATCATCCTCGCCCTCTCGGCAGGTTATGTTGCTTCGCGTTATGGTAAAGTATCATTCACTTTGCTGGCGTTAGTTGTGGCGACATATCAGCTCACAGGCTCGCTCTTCGAGTGGGCATGGACGGGCAGCCTTGCAGCAGCCCTTCAGGATCTGCGCCTCGGTATCCCCGGCATGCTGACTCAGATTGTGGGCGGTTATCTCTTTATCAAATATTTGCTTAAGAGATAGTCTCTGCAAATGCAACAAAAAAAAGGCTACTCCCCGAATGGGGAAGTAGCCTTTTTTACATCGCTATCGTTAAAAACCGAAGAAGCAACTCAGGTAGAGATAACACTTATCCTTAACGCCCGATGCCTTCAAATCGTGATAACGGAAATTTGGGGCTATCTTAACATACTTGCATGGACGTACTTCAACGCCTGCCATGTAGGTTGATTCGTCTTTGGCAATGTTCCAATCATCCTTTGACCACAGGTTATCGTAGCGTGCAAAAGCATCTACCCTACCACCCAACTTGACCGTGGTATAAAGCGACACACCCGTAAGGTCGGCATCTGCCACATTAGACGTGTTCTGCATCATGTTCCACTCGGCACCGAGTGAAAACTTCTCATGCTTATAGCCTGCAAACAGTGCATAGACTCCCGTACTTTTGTCACCATCCTCCTCGCCCTCGTTCAGGCTGCCATAAAGGCGCAATGTAAGGCCCTGCACAGGCTTGAACGTAACGCCCAAGCCATAGAGAAGGCCATCGTTTACTTGCAACCTTTTGTAGCCATTACCATTCACCACTATGGCATCAGCCGATACCCAATCGGCGAATTTATAGGCTACCGACAATCCCAGGTCGGCACTGCTGGCAAACTTGTAGTAGTCCTGCAACACCATCTTCATGAAACGGAAACCCCAGAAATCCTCCTGTACCTTAAAGCTGGTTGTTGAGATAAGACCGCCATTGAGCGTCAGGCGGTCACGCCTCCAACTAATCTGTGCATTCTTTATGTAAGCTATGCGATGCAAATCGTCCACATCACTCGACCGTCCCACATCCATCACAGCCTTGAGCGACAAACCATTCTCCAGCGTATATTGGTAACCGAAGTAACTTCTGTCCATCGAAAAGCCCCGCACATCGTTCTCTGCGCCGAAACCCGTATGGAAATTACCGAATACGTTTATGATAGCCTTTCCCTTTGGTTCGTCCGCCGTCTGCTGCGCCAAAGCAATATCAGCGCACAGTAGCAGGACAACCAGCAATAACTTTCTACTCATCTATAATCTATTTATCACATAAAACATCAGCCTCGAAAAGAGGTAATGGCAAATGTATGAAAAATCAACCGCAAATCTTATATCTTTTGCCCTTTACGGTATCAAACTCAACCACGTAGTATCTGCCAACCTTTTTGGCAGTGGCCTTAACACCCTTTACCGTCACAGGCGAAAGTGTGCGCAACACACAACGCTTACCTACGGCAGAGAGTATCTCTCCCTCTACGACTTTACCGTCACACCACTTCAAGTCAACCTCAAAGCCACCTCTTGCACGCAGACCTCTGAAGCTTCCCTCATCCCACGCCTTGGGCAGGGCTGGCAACAAATCGATGCTGCCGTGCTGCGACTGCATAAGCATTTCGGCAACACCCGATGCACCGCCAAAGTTACCGTCAATCTGGAATGGTGGGTGAGCATCGAGCATATTGGGATATGTTCCACCTCCCGTTGCGCCCTTTGTGCGGCCATCATCAACATATGTCAGCAACATGCGGTAGATGTTGTAGGCATGGTCTCCATCCAGCAGGCGTGCCCACAAACTCACACGCCAACCCGTTGACCATCCCGTAGCCTTGTCGCCACGCAACTCGAGCGAGCGAGCCGATGCACGCGCCAGCTCGGGAGTCTTTTCGGGCGAGATATGACTTCCAGGGAACAATCCGATAAGATGTGTCTGATGACGATGACGTGGCTCGGGGTCATCCCAATCGTGGTACCACTCCTGAAGATTTCCCTTGCGGCCTATCTGATATGGATATAAGCGTGGCAGCACCTCGGCAATCTGCTTCTGCAACGCCTCATCCACTCCCAGCTCCTTTGCTGCGGCAGCAGTTACAGTCAGACACTCCCTGATAATTGCCAAATCGCTTGTCGCACCATACAAAGCCTGTCCCGCATAACCATCCGTTGTACGATAATAGTTCTCGGGCGAGGTGGAAGGTGCTGTAACAAGATACCCATTCTTATCCTCCACAAGCCAATCCAGGCAGAACTCGGCAGAACCCTTGAGGAGAGGATAACCCCTCTGCACAAGGAACTCCTTATCGAGTGTAAACAAGTAATGCTCCCAAAGATGTGTACTCATCCATGCGCCACCCATGGTCCAGTTGGCCCACGATGGCGAGCCCCATCTTTCACCCACAGGGTTGGTCATGGCCCACACATCGGAGTTGTGACCCGACGCCCAGCCCTTGCAGCCATAATAGTTACGTGCCGTATGGCGACCCGTCTGCGCCATGTTGCCAATGAACGACAACATAGGTTCGTGCATCTCGGAGAGATTCAACACCTCGGCAGGCCAATAATTCTCCTCGGTATTGATGTTTATGGTGTAGTTACAGTTCCATGGCGGAGTGAGGTTGTCGTTCCATATTCCCTGCAAGTTCATGGGGATACCCTTGGTGCGCGATGCCGAAATCATCAGATAGCGACCAAACTGGAAATACAATGTCTCAAGATTAAAGTCCTTCTCGCCAGCTGTATATGCTTTCAAACGCTCGTCGGTTGGCAACGGCGACACCTCGCTCTCTGCACCAAGCTGCAAATCTACCCTATTGAAGAACTTCGAGAAATCGGCAACATGGCGTTTCATAAGCTGCTTGAGAGAATATTTCTCAGCTGACGAGAGCTGGGCACGCGCTATTGCGGCATGGTCACGTCCCTGCTTCACGGGGTCCTTGTCAAAGCCGTTGAAACTTGTCGCATCGGTAACGACAAACACCACATGAGAACAATCCTTAAGCTCAATTGTTCCATCCTTGCAAATCACCTCGCCATCAAATTTCACAGGTTTAACGAGCGCAGTGAAGTGAATACCACGATTCTCATCCCAAAATATTTGACGCTGATATGTGATATTGTAAGGCGCATATCCCTCTGCCACAATCATACCCGCCTCGGAGCGAGTGGTATAACGCAACTTGCTCGTGAAATTCACCTTGCCATTAAGTTTCCCATCGCCCTCGGCCTTCAGCTCCACAACCATGCTCTTGTCGGGATGAGAGACAAAATACTTGCGACTGTACTGTGTGCCGTCACCTATGTAGCTCACCGTAGATATACCCTTGCTGATATCCAAATCGCGGCGATACTGCGTAACTTTCTCATGCTTCGCAAAATCAATTGTCAGACTACCCAGAGGCACATAACACTCCGAGAACTTACCTTGCAGGCGACGGACGAGTCTGTCTGCCGAGCGGTAATCCTCATTCCAGAGTGCCTCACGCACGGGCTGCAAGCCCTCCTTGGCAGCCAGCGTATCGGCATAGACATTCACAGGTTCTCCCGACCACAACGTCAAGTCATTGAGGTCGATGCGCTCCTGCTCGACACCGCCATATATGGTAGCACCCATCTGACCATTACCCATAACCAAAGCATCAATAAAAGCCTGGGCAGGTTTGTCATACCACATCATCCAACGATTATCGGAAGGTTTTGCCTGCAATTCTGCAACACACATAACGATGGACAGCACAACCATACGCACCGCCATCTTGAAAGTTCTTTTCAGATATCTGTTCATGATTTTAATTTTTAATTCTCCACAAATATAACACTATTTCTAAATATCAGAGCCTTGAAAAGATAATAATCCCGAAAGCCATACGCTTTTGGGATTATTATTTGAACAAGCTACTTTGTTGTAACCCTCTATTGCAGAGCGGAGTGTCAATATTTGGTCCTCAACCACAGAACACCTCATACACGGTCATCCCATCATCAAAACCTCCAGAACATCAGTGCGAAACCTGACAATGCTTCGTGTCAAAGATTGACATCTGGAAATCTGATTCTCCCCCACAATATTTGTTTAAGTTTATTACTCTTTCACAAATGCAGCATCAAAAGCGATGTTTGATGGCTCAAAATCAATGTGCTTGATATATTTCAAAGACTCCGCTGCGCCACTCTCTCTATTCATACCGTTGTCCTCCCACTCAACTGACAGAGGACCCTGATATGCTATGCGATTCAGTTCACGAATAATCTCTTCGAAATTGATTTTGCCACGTCCGATGCTTCTGAAATCCCAATATCTGTCCTGGTGTCCAAATGGCAAGTGACCTCCAAAGACACCTGCCTTGGTTGGCTTGTCACTCCACCATACATCTTTGCAGTGAACGTGGAAAATGCGGTCGCCAAATTGACGGATGAACGCCAGATAATCGACACCCTGATAACCCATATGGCTTGGGTCATAGTTAAATCCAAAAGCGGGGTGATAATCCACAGCCTCCAAAATAGCCTGCGCCGAAGCAACGTCGAATGCTATCTCTGTGGGGTGTACCTCCAATCCAAAACGAACACCCATCTGCTGATAGGCATCAAGGATTGGCTTAAAACGTCTTGCCACCTCGGCAAATCCATCCTCAATGGTCGTAGGTTGCAATGGAGGGAAAGAGTAGAGCATATGCCAGATAGGACTACCCGTAAAGCCTATCACAGTCTGCGTGCCCAGCATTACAGCTGCTTTACCGACCAAAATCATCTCTGCGGCAGCTCGCTGACGAACACCCTCGGCATCGCCATCGCCCCATATCCTTGCCGGCAAAATAGACTTATGACGGAAGTCGATAGGATCACACACACACTGTCCCACTGCGTGATTGGATACTCCATGCAGCTCTAAATCATATTTTTTCAGGGTTGCTAAAATCTCGTTGCAATACTCCTGTGAGAGTTTCTCTATGTTCAGGTGGTTGTCGTTGCAAGCCAACTCCAAACCATCATACCCCCACGACTTCGCCTTGATACATAACTCTTCAAGTAGCATGTCGCCAAATTGAACGGTACATAAAACTACTTTGCGTGCCATATTCTTAATATCTTTATTAGTTACTCAATCCACTTAACCCATTTTTGACTATTATCAGAGCCTGCCTTGATGATAGTCTCGATGAATTGCAATCCGCGCACACCATCATCCACGCCGGGGAAGTCCAGCCACTCTCTCTCAGGCTCCTGGCCCTGCTTCTTAGCCATAACGGTCTTTGCAAAATTTCTGTATATATTGGCAAATGCCTCAACATAACCTTCGGGATGACCTCCAGGGGTGCGGGTATTGGCCTTTGCCAAATCGCCCATATAACCATTGCCGGTACGAACCAGCTCCAATGGTCGGTCCTTCCATTTAAGAATAAGGGTATTAGGCTCATGCTGATTCCACTCCATACCGCCATTCTCGCCATATATTCTCAGCTTCAAGGCATTTTCCTCACCTGCGCATACCTGCGAAGCCACAAGCGTACCCGTGGCTCCGTTATCAAAACGCAGCAAGGCTGCTCCATCATCGTCCAATAGACGTCCCTCTACGAAGGTGCTTACCTCGGCACACAGTTCTGTACACCTTGCGCCCGACACATACTCGGCCAGGTGCAGGGCGTGAGTTCCGATGTCACCCATACATCCAGCCTTACCCGAACGCTTAGGGTCGGTACGCCAGCCTGCATTGCTTGTGGGATTCAATTCGGCACGGTCTGTCAACCAGCCTTGTGGATACTCTGTAAAAATCTTACGAATCTTGCCGAAGTCGCCTCGTGCGATACGCTCCTTGGCCTCCTTGATTGCAGGGTATCCCGAATAGGTGTGAGTCAGTGCAAGAGTCTTTCCCGTTGCTTCAACTATGCGCTTTAGCTCCTTCGCCTGCTCCAATGAATATGTCATAGGCTTATCCAGAACTACGTCAAAGCCATACTCCATTGCCATCTTGGCTGGTTCGAAATGCACGTGGTTAGGGGTCACGATTGACAGAAAATCCATCCTTATATCTTCAGGTAGAGAAGCCTCCTTCTCAATCATCTCGCTAAAGGAGGTGTATATTCTGCTCTCGTCTAACAATAATTTCCTTCCCGACTCGATTGATTTTTGTGCATTGCTGCTAAAACATCCACACACCAACTCTATGTGGTTGTCCATAAGTGCCGCGCAACGGTGAATGGCTCCGATAAAGGCTCCATCGCCACCACCCAACATTCCCATGCGTAGTTTTCTTTTCATATTGTTCAAAGTTTTAGGCTATTTCTGTTCCCAAATATAAGAATTTTTTTTTTAATATTCACTATTCAACCATATTTCCCTCATTTATACTCACCGGGTATTCTATCCAACGGTGGGGGCTAATTTCGTTTCCTGATTATATATCAACAAAAATTTTAACCCCTATCTACTCTACGCCCCACTTCATATTAGGCTCTGCGCCCATCTTCAGCACAAGCTCACCACCTGCCACAATGTCGCTGAAGTTGATATAACACTTCTCGTATGGCTCGCCGTTGAGCGTTGCACTCTGAATATACAGATTCTCGGGCGAGTTATCTATGGCTCGCACCACAAACTCACGACCCTGCGCATACTTCTTATCCAACCTCACGGCGATACGCTCAAACACGGGCGAGGTAATCTCCATGCGTTGCTCACCGGGGCATACGGGATGCAATCCCATTGCTGCCAGAACATACCATGCCGACATCTGACCGGCATCCTCATTTCCCACGATTCCCTCAACCTTGTCGGCATAAGCCTGACGGCAGATGAAGCGGCTCCAATATTGAGTAAGGTGAGGCGCTCCCAGACGATTGAACATAAACGGCACATGATGCACAGGCTCGTTAGCGTGGTTATAGTAGGCATTCCAGTGCATATCGGCAGGTGCCTTCTCAAAGAAGTTCTGCAGGTCAGCAATCATTGCCTCACGTCCGCCAATTTTCTTGGCCAGACCATCAATGTCGTGCGGCACAAACCACCCCTGCTGATAGGGTGTCGATTCCATGCATCCATACCACTCTCTGATGCGGGCATTCTCACTCCACTCTGCCCAGCTGCCATCGGCATGACGGTGACGGAACCAGCCCTTCTCATCATCAAACACATTGCGCCACGCCTGCGACTTGAGCATATATTTCTCCACATCCTCTTTCAGCCCCAACTCTCTGGCCAGCTGTGCTATGCACCAGTCAAAATAGGCATACTCAAGTGTGTGCGAGATGGATGTACCCGAAGCCGTATAACCCAGCTCATCGTTACCGAACTTAGCCGAAGAATTGACCGCATAGTCGTATGCCTGCTCAACATCGTAGTTGCGAATGCCCTTGATGTAGGCATCTGCCAAAACCGACAGGGCAGGATTGCCGAGCATACATCCCGTATAGGAGTTAAACAACTCCCAACGCTCATAATAGTGACGTCCGCTGTTGCGGGCCTGCTCCATGAGCGAGCATATCACATCATTGACAACATCGGGATTTATAAGCGTCTGCAACGGCATCTGACTGCGGAACACATCCCAACCGCTGAACAGCGTGCGCTTGGTAAAACCGTCCTCGGTATGATGCACCTTGAAATCTCCGCCCACATAGCGACCATCCACATCGGTGTAGATACGTGGTTCCAGCATAGTTCTGTATAGCGATGTGTAGAATATGCGCTTATCGGTCAGGCTGCCGCCCTCAACATCAACACCCGACAAGGCCTTGTTCCATGTTTTGAATGCCTCGCGGCGCACCTTGTTAAAACTCTTACCCGCAATCTCGGCATCGAAATTTCGCTTTGCGCCCTCCATATCGACATATGAAATGCCAACCTTTAGCTCAACCTGCTCGCCCTCACGGGTAGCGAACTCTCCGAATACTCCGATATGCTTACCGCGCAACTCCTTCTCGCCGCGCAACACAGCCGACTGAGCAACCACAGCAAGGTATTCAGGCTTTACCACGTCGTGATTCTTGCGCGACCACCCGTCGGGTATATCAGCGCTCCAGAAGCCCCACTCCTTGACCGGACGACTGAGCTCGGCATAGAAATAGACCGTGTAGGCTACATTGCCACCGCCATTACCCCAGCCTCCTGTCTGCGGCGTGCAGCGCATCCAGCCACTGAAGGCTCTGTCGCTCTCAATCCTCACATACTGCTCCTCGGAGCAACCGCCCACTCGGCGAGCCAAATCCACCTGCACACGTGCAATGTCGCTTTCGGGATAGGTGAATCGCAATGCTCCGCAATGGGTGGTGGCAGAACTCTCGGCATATATGTCATAATCGGTCAGGTGTACACCATACCAACCCGCTTGGGCTTGCTCCGATGCCTTGTCGTAACGTGAACGCCACCCCTTGATTGACCCCTCACGCCCTGCGATGGTGTGTAGCGCACCCGTGGTAGGCATAACAAGGAAATTTCCCATGTCGCCATACCATCCCACACCACTCATCTGCGTCATGGCAAATCCCTCAATGGTAGTATGCTCCGAGCTATAACCAGGGGCATTGTCACCTCCCGTAATAGTATTGGGACTCACCTGCACCATTCCAAACGGAGTGGTGGCACCCGGGTAGGTCTTACCCAGACCATGATACACTCCGGCAGCATCAATACTTGTACTGGCTCCAATAAACGGATTTACATACGCTGCGGGCTTATTATTAGCTGCAAAACAGGTTGCAACAAAAACAGACATTACTAAAATGCAAAAAACTCTTTTCATAATTTTTGTTTATCTGTTAATCAATTTAATTCTTAAACCAAAGCAAGGCATCAACGGTGTCAGCCTGCACAAAACGACCATTGCCCGAAGGTGAGAGTCTTAGCATTATCTCTCGAAAAGTTACAATCTTTTTCACCTTTTCTTCATAGTTGAGTACGCAAATATAAGATAATTATGCTTTTTGCGAAATTTTCACAAGCACTTTTTTATGACACACAATGGTTAATTTGTGACTACACGAACTTCAGTCTGGCTTTTGACAAGTTTTCACAACCCCAAAGTAGGGTGCATGGGCAAACTACTCTACCTCCGCTCGCCACAAGCCGCACTTAGAGTAATACAGGTTCAAGGCGGCAAACATATCACACTCATATACAACATTTTACAATTTTAGTTAGCGTATAAATTACGATAAGTTTGCAAGTGTCATTTTTTAGGGTTAATTTTACACATTGCAAATAACTATTTGACCTATGCCAATACAGACCAACCAATCGTTATCGGTAGACTGTGTTGTTTTTGGTTTTGACGGTAAGACACTTCGGGCGCTTCTGATTGAGCGTCCTGTCTATAACACCCTCAACAAACAGAAACTGCCCGGTGCTATGATTCTCGAAAATGAAACACTTTCCGAGGCGGCGTATCGTGTATTGGAAGAGGCTACTGGATTGCAAAAATGCGACCTGTACCTAAAGCAGATGGAGATATTCTCCGACCCACAACGTGTGAATGGCGATGAGTTGGAGTGGATTAACCGCAAGCACGGCATCAACACTACACGTGTGGTTACAGTAGGTTTTTATGCCCTCTTGAAGCTCGACAAACGCACGATTGATTACACTTCTGCCAAAGGCGCACAGTGGGTTGAGGTTGAGTCTATACAACGTCTGGCGATGGATCACAAACTGATTCTTTCCAATGCGTTAGGTAACCTATGTCGGGATATGCAACAGTCACCCATTGCCTTTGAACTTCTGCCCAAACGTTTCACAATACGCGCCCTGCAACGACTTTTTGAGGCTGTATTTGGTATTGAGATCGACAATCGCAATTTCCGCAAGAAGATACTATCGTCGGGATTTCTGCACGCCACAAATGAGCGCGAGAAGGGTGTTGCACATAAACCTGCCGAATACTACATATTCAATAAAAACGCATACCAGCGTGCCGTGAAAGCAAAACTAAAGATGGACTTTATTGATAATTGGAGATACTAAGAAACAAAAACATACTGACACAATGAGTAAAACAAGTTTAGGCATAGACGTAGGGTCATCATCGGTGAAGGTTTCGCTGATGGATATCGCCACAGGTGAATGTGTGGCATCATCAACCAACCCATCGCAGGAGATGACCATTGACGCCCAACAGAGCGGTTGGGCAGAGCAGGACCCCGACATGTGGTGGTCATACGCCGTGGAGGGTATTCGCAAGATTGCCGCTTCACATCCCATGAGCAACGTAGCCTCGATAGGTATCACCTACCAGATGCACGGTTTGGTGGTGCTGAACAAAGAGCATAAGCCATTGCGCAAGTCAATCATCTGGTGCGACTCGCGTGCCGTTGAGATTGGAGCCGAGGCGTTGGAGAGCCTGGGCCGTGACTTTTGCTTGGAGCATGCGTTGAACTCGCCTGGAAACTTCACCGCATCAAAACTTGCGTGGGTAAAGCGCAACGAGCCAGAGCTTTTCAGCCAGATAGATAGCTTCATGCTGCCGGGCGACTACATCGCCTACCGCTTGTCAGGCAAGATATCAACTTCGGTGAGTGGTTTGTCGGAGCAAATATTGTGGGATTTCAAAGAGGAAAAACGTGCCGACTTCGTGGCCGACTACTATGGCATACCCCACGACATCATCCCCGAAGCGGGGGTTTCCATTGGCGTGGAGGCTCGCACCGACAAGGCTACCGAGGAGTTGTTAGGCATACCAGAGGGAACTCCTATCTCATACCGCGCCGGCGACCAGCCAAACAACGCCTTCTCGCTCAACGTAATGGATGCAGGCGAGATTGCCACCACAGCTGGCACGAGTGGCGTGGTGTATGGCGTTGTGGATACTCCAAAGGCAGATATACTCTCGCGCGTAAACACATTCGTACACGTTAATCACTCACCCGAAACTCCACGCTACGGAATACTGCTCTGCATAAACGGTACGGGAATACTCAATTCGTGGATGCACCGCAACATGATGCAGCAAAGCATGGGCTATGCCGAGATGAACGAGCTGGCAGCACAGGCTCCTGTGGGCTCTGACGGAGTCATCATACTCCCATTTGGCAATGGCGCTGAGCGTGTCCTTGAGAATCGCGCTACGGGTGCCACCATAATTGGCATTGACCTTAACCGCCACTCTACGGCTCACATTCTGCGTGCTACACAGGAGGGCATTGCATTCTCGTTCCGCTATGGCATCGACATCATGCGTGAGCTGGGACTCAAGCCCGACGTAATCCGTGCGGGCAAGGCTAATCTGTTCCTGTCGCCTCTGTTCTGCCAGACACTCTCTACCCTCACGGGTGCCCGCATCGAACTTTTCAATACCGACGGAGCATTGGGTGCAGCGCGCGGTGCAGCCCTGGGTGCAGGATTCTACTCAAGCCGTGAGGAGGCGTTCCGCTCGCTCCGCTGCCTTGAGGTGGTTGAACCAAAAGCCGAGGACGCCGAGGCTCTTGAAAAGAGTTATCAGGTGTGGAAACATGAATTGGAATCAAGACTTAAATAATATTAATCATTAAAACAATAAAAACTATGGCAAAACAATTTTTCCCTGAGATTGGTAAGATCCAATACGAAGGCAAGGAGTCAAAGAACCCTATGGCATTCCGTTATTACAATCCCGAGCAGGTGGTAGCCGGCCGCAAGATGAAGGATTGGTTCAAGTTCTCTATGGCGTGGTGGCACACACTCTGCGCCGAGGGCTCTGACCAGTTCGGTCCAGGCACAAAGACATTCCCCTGGAATGAGTCGGATTGCGCCCTGGAGCGTGCAAAGGCAAAGATGGATGCAGGTTTTGAGTTCATGCAGAAGGTGGGCATCGAGTACTACTGCTTCCACGACGTGGACCTCATTGACGAGGACCCCGACCCAAAGAAGTATGAGGAGAACCTGAAGGCTATCGTAGCCTATGCCAAGCAGAAGCAGGAGGAGACAGGCATCAAACTTTTGTGGGGTACAGCCAACGTATTCGGTCACAAGCGTTACATGAACGGTGCTTCGACAAACCCCGACTTCAAGGCTGCGGCACGTGCCATGTTGCAGATAAAGAACGCTATTGACGCAACTATCGCCCTGGGTGGTGAGAACTATGTATTCTGGGGTGGCCGTGAGGGCTACATGTCGCTGCTCAACACCGACATGAAGCGTGAGAAGAGTCACATGGCTACAATGTTGAAGATGGCGCGCGACTACGCCCGCAAGCAGGGCTTCAAGGGTACGTTCCTCATCGAGCCAAAGCCTATGGAGCCAATGAAGCATCAGTACGATGTTGATACCGAGACTGTTATAGGTTTCTTGCGTGCAAATGGTCTTGACAAGGATTTCAAGATTAACATCGAGGTTAACCACGCCACATTGGCAGGTCACACATTCGAGCATGAGTTGCAGTGCGCCGTTGACGCTGGCATGCTGGGTTCAATTGACGCCAACCGAGGTGACTATCAGAACGGCTGGGATACCGACCAGTTCCCTATCGACCTCTACGAGCTTGTTCAGGCTATGCTGGTGATTATTCGTGGTGGTGGCTTGCAGGGCGGCGGTACAAACTTCGACGCCAAGGTACGTCGTAACTCTACCGACCCTGAGGATTTGTTCATCGCTCACATTGCCGGTATGGATGCCATGGCGCGCGCACTGCTTATTGCTGCCGACATCATCGAGAACTCGCCTTACGAGGGTATGCTCAAGGAGCGTTACGCATCGTACGACGAGGGCATGGGTAAGGAGTTTGAGGATGGCAAGCTTAGCCTTGAGCAGGTTGTTGAGTACGCCTACGAAAACGAGCCAGAGCAGAAGAGCGGCAAGCAGGAGCTCTATGAGGCTATCGTAAACATGTATATTTAATCAGATACAGAGTCTAAACGAATAAACTAAATCGTATGGCTACAAATCAAAAAGGTAGCATGCTCTACCTCTTCTCAATTGTTTTGGTGGCAGTCATCGGAGGATTGCTGTTCGGCTATGATACAGCAGTGATTTCGGGTGCCGAGAAGGGCTTGCAGGCATTTTTCCTGGGTGCAACAGACTTTGTTTATACCGATGGACTTCACGGCATCACCTCATCAAGCGCACTCATCGGATGTATCATCGGTAGTGCCATTTCTGGTCTGTTCGCATCGAACTTCGGTCGTAAAAAATCGCTGTTCTTTGCTGGTATATGCTTCTTCCTCTCGGCGTTGGGTTCATACTACCCCGAGTTCTTGTTCTTCGAGTATGGCAAGCCATCATACAGCCTGCTTATGGCGTTCAACCTCTACCGCGTACTTGGCGGTGTAGGTGTAGGTTTGGCTTCGGCCATATGCCCGATGTACATTGCCGAGGTTGCTCCAAGCAATATGCGTGGTACGCTGGTGTCGTGGAATCAGTTCGCCATAATCTTTGGTCAGCTGGTGGTTTACTTTGTAAACTTTGTCATCCTGGGTGACCACATCTCACCTGCCATTGAAAAGACCGCCGAGGGTATCAATGCCATCACCAATGGTGCCCTGCTCGCGGGCGATGCCAACTGGAGTATCACTACGGGCTGGCGACTTATGTTTGGCAGCGAGGCCATCCCCGCAGGATTGTTCACACTGCTCATCCTGTTCGTTCCCGAGACTCCTCGCTACCTTGCCATGAGTGGCAGCGATGAGAAAGCCCTCAATGTATTGACCAAAATCAATGGTTTGGAGCGTGCAAAGGAGATTCTCGCCGAAATCAAGGCTACGGCGCAGGAGAAGACCGAGCGTCTGCTGACCTATGGCTGGGTGGTAATCTTTGTCGGCATCATGCTGAGTGTGTTCCAGCAGGCTGTGGGTATCAATGCTGTACTCTACTTTGCACCACGCATCTTCGAGAGCATGGGCATGGGTAATCCTATGGTGCAGACCGTAATGATGGGTATTGTAAACATTCTCTTTACGCTGCTGGCAATCTTCACTGTGGAGAAGTGGGGCCGCAAGCCTCTGCTTATATCGGGCTCGATAGGTATGGCCATAGGCGCATTCGGCGTGGCCCTGTGCAATGTTGTTACGGGTATGCCTGCCATTGTGTCGGTGTTGAGCATCATGATTTACAGTGCATCATTCATGTTCAGCTGGGGCCCAATATGCTGGGTGCTTATTTCCGAAATTTTCCCCAACACCATCCGTGGTGCTGCGGTAGCTATTGCGGTGGCATTCCAGTGGATATTCAACTTCATCGTCTCATCTACATTCCTGCCTATGTACAACATGCGCCTGGGCGAGATGGGTGATAAGTTCGGGCACATGTTTGCTTACGCACTCTATGGTGTAATCTGCGTGATTGCTGTGATATTCGTATGGAAGCTCGTTCCCGAGACCAAGGGCAAGACGCTGGAGGATATGTCAAAACTCTGGAAGAAGAGATAATAGCATACTCACTCATACCATCAACGAGGTGTCCAACTATTAAGTTGCGACACCTCATTTTTTTCGCTGCATTAATAAGGGCTCACTATGCGACCATTAGCCCAAAACAAAAAAAAGACGGTCACAAAGTGTAACCGTCTTATTACATTGACAAAGCATTCGCCCTGCCTGAAATATGTGGACCCAGAGGGGCATGATCCCACGACCTTCGGATTATGAGTCCGCTGCTCTAACCAACTGAGCTATGGGTCCGCACTCAACCCTTACGGGGTTTTGCGAGTGCAAAGTTATGATAAAATTTTAGAAAATGAAATTTTCAGCAATAAAAAGTCGTTTTACTTCACATTTTACTCTGCTGAAACTATATTTACACATGCAATGTGAAATTCACCACTGCATCAAAAAAATTTACTGCGAATTATTTGCGGGTGTAAATAAATTTTGTACCTTTGCGCCGAATTAAGTACTTAA
>JAFOHD010000001.1 GCA_017421945.1 Alistipes sp.
CGAACTCACGCATACGGAAGATGAACTGACGTGCAACAATCTCATTACGGAACGCCTTACCAATCTGCGCAATACCGAAAGGCAACTTCATACGGCCTGTTTTCTGCACATTCAGGTAATTAACGAAGATACCCTGCGCAGTCTCGGGGCGCAGATAGATAGTGTTTGCCCCCTCGGCAGTAGAGCCCATCTGGGTAGAGAACATCAGGTTGAACTGACGCACATCGGTCCAGTTGCGAGTACCCGAAATTGGACATACAATCTCGCAATCGAGGATAATCTGCTTCAACTCCTCAAGATTGTTGTCGTTCAACGCATTAGCAAAACGCTCATGCACAGCGTCGCGCTTGGCGGCAATCTCAGCCACTCGAGGTGAGGTAGCACGATACTGCTCTTCGTTGAAAGCCTCCCCAAAACGCTTCTTGGCCTTATCGACCTCCTTCTGAATCTTCTCATCCTGCTTTGCCATCCAGTCCTCGATAAGCACATCGGCACGGTAACGCTTCTTAGAGTCCTTATTATCGATAAGTGGGTCGTTGAAAGCGGCCACGTGACCCGATGCCTCCCAAGTCTTAGGGTGCATGAAGATAGCGGCATCAATACCAACGATGTTCTCGTTGAGCTTAACCATAGAATCCCACCAATAACGCTTGATGTTATTCTTCAGCTCCACACCATTCTGGCCATAATCGTAAACGGCACCCAGACCGTCATAAATCTCGCTTGAAGGGAATATGAAACCATACTCCTTACAGTGAGCGATAAGTTTTTTGAACAACTCCTCTTGTGTCATATCTCAATCAAAATTTTATGTTTTCACTTATTGGTTGCAAAGATAGTTATTTTCCGCAAACCTCACCCTATTTTTCAGCTATTTTATCAAAGATAAAAAAATACATTCCTCTTTTTGAGAAATGTATTCATGTTTCAATCACCTATAACCGTCGCATACGGCTAAATGAATAATCGCCCTCCTTCGAGATAATTATGTGGTCGAGAAGCTTAATATCGAACAACGCAGCAGCCTCCTTGACACGCCGCGTAAGGTTGATGTCGGCATCACTTGGCTGGGGAAGACCCGAGGGGTGATTATGCACCATAATAATCTGTGTAGCAAGTAATTCGAGCGCACGCTTCACAATAATACGGTGGTCCACAACAGTGGCCTGTACCCCACCCTGGCTTACACGCTGACGTTCGATAAGCCTACCCGAAGATGTGAGATACAAAACCCAGCACTCCTCATGCGTAAGATGTTCAATGTGGGGTCTTAGAAGGCGCACAACATCACTATCGGAGGTGATTTTCTCAACATCTGTATTACACAACAGCGATACACGGCGTCCCAACTCACCAGCCACAAGCAGTCGCTCGGCCCTGCGCAAGCCTATACCCCCCAGCATGCGCAATCGCCCCACTTCCATGCGTAGCAAACCCACCAAAGAACCTCCTTCGGCGAGCATTGAGGTTGCCAACTGTTTGGGGTCTCGGCTATCGTTACTACTCTCCAGAAGAAGAGCAAGCAACTCATCATCACCCAAAGAAGCAACGCCTCGAGAGGCTAATTTATCATGCAGATTTTTCATCCTTCATACTTTTTACACGTGGCCTACGATAACGTCTCGCAGGCTTGGACTCCTGCGCTTCCGCCTCTTTTGGCTGTATGTCCTTTGGTTGCGCATCATTTGGTTTTGTGGCTTGAGGCTTAGAATCTTGACGCTGAGCCTTTGGTGATGAAACCTTTTGAAGCTTCTCGCTCTGCTGGGAATCCAGATTGTCGAGTTTGTCCATCAACTTTGTGCAGTCACTATCACTAACCCCCTGCGACACAGAGTAACACGCTCGCTGCTCTGCCTCCTTCTTTGATTCGCCGGCACCGTAACCAACCTCCATGCCATCAATGAGCACCTTCGAATAAAAGAACGGGTGCGATGTGGAATATGTTTTATCATGCTCGGTTGAGAATGATATGGTATGATGATTCTTCTGACACCACTCGATAAGGCGGCTCTTAAAGTCGGTCTCAGCCTCAAGCAACGACTCGACTTTAATGTAATTGACAAAAATCTTATTTATGAGCAAGCGATTAACAAAATTGTAGCCCTGGTCGAGGTATATCGCACCTATCATCGCCTCGAAAGCATCACCAAAGATATGTTTCTGCGACGCCGAGGTGGAGGCATTGGTGATGACATATTCATCTAATCCGATACGCTTGGCTACGCCATTCAAAGACTGACGCGACACCATTTTTGAACGCAGCTGCGTGAGAAAGCCTTCATTCTTATCGGGAAACTCAATAAACAGATAGTCTGATGTAACGCTCTCAATCACAGCATCGCCAAGATATTCAAGACGCTCATTATTAATATGTTGCCCATCATCCAACACGATAGAGGCCGACTTGTGAATGAGTGCTAGTTTGTATAGTTCAATATTATTGGGTATAAACCCGAACATATCATCAACTGCACAGTAATATATTTTATCCTTACCAAAATTACGACGGAAAGGACGTAGTAAAAAATCAAACATAGAACAACGTATGCAACAAAATTTTGTCAGAAAAGTACAAAAAACGGACTAAATCGAGGAATTAACACTCCTCGATATAGCCCTAACTCTCTTTGTAGAACAGTACGTCCCACGCCCCCAAATCGCAAGCATGCGACTATGGGATAAATCTTTATAGATTATTATTTTGTGTGAGCCTCAACGTACTCGATAGCAGCACCTACAGTAGTGATCTTCTCAGCATCCTCATCAGGAATCTGAATATCAAAAGCCTTCTCGAACTCCATGATCAACTCTACTGAATCCAAAGAATCTGCACCAAGATGAGCTGTGAAGCTTGCTTCAGGTACTACCTCTTCTGCCTTAACGCCCAACTTGTCAACGATAATCTCGACAACCTTTGCCTGTACTTCTGACATAACTTTAATTTTTTAAGTTTAACAATTTAAGATAGATTGATTTCAATCATTTTCTTCATAATCTGCGCAAATGTAACACTTTTTTTATTAATTTTGGCATTGAAAGGGAAATATTTTACATCCATTTCCCCCAAAAACCATATTAAACCATTAAAATACATCTATTTATGAACTTATTACTCATATCAAATTCTACCAATGCCGGAGAACCTTATTTGCAATATCCTATACAAAACATCGGTTCATTCCTCACCGGAGTGAAAGAGGTTGTATTCATTCCTTATGCTGCTGTAACATTCTCGTATGCAGCCTACGAAGCAAAGGTGCAGGCACGATTTAACGAGATAGGTGTGAAAGTTCGCTCTATACATCGCGCTAAAGATCCTCGCAAGATGATACTTCAAGCTGAGGCTATCTGCGTAGGTGGCGGAAATACATTTGCCCTTGCCAAGAAAATGCAAGAGCAGGGCTTAATGCAGGCTATTTTGCGAAAAATTAAACAAGGAACACCTTATGTAGGCTGGTCGGCTGGTAGTAATGTATCATGCCCAACGATATGCACAACCAACGATATGCCTATCGTGCAGCCACAATCGTTCAAGGCCATTGGTGCTGTGAAATTCCAGATAAATCCTCACTACCTTGACGCCAACCCCGAGGGTCACGCCGGCGAGACACGCGAGCAACGCATTCTGGAGTACATAGAGGCAAATCCTCGTCGCTGGGTTGTGGGTTTGCGCGAGGGCTGCATGCTGCATTTGCATGATGGCAAGATGGAACTTATAGGCCCACGTCCGATGAGAATATTCAAAAAGGGAGTTGAGACCTTCGAGGTAAATCCCGGTGATGACTTAAGCTTCCTGCTATAATGAACAACCGAGCTCAGACCGGGCAGCGGGGCGAAGAACTCGCCATGGAGTACCTGCGCAGCAATGGTTTCATGATTTGCGCACGCAACTGGCGACAGGGACGTTATGAGATTGACATCGTGGCACAACGCTATGGCATCACACACATTATCGAGGTGAAAACACGCCGCGCGGGCTCGCTACTAAAACCCGAACAGACCATAACTCCGACAAAGGTTGCCGCACTGCGTAGGGCTGCGGCAGCCTATTTGACCCAACACCATGTCTGCGGCGAGGTGGAGTTTGACCTTGTGGCCATTGACATGTTTCCCGACCAGAGCTACGACATTCGCTTCATCCCCAACTGCATAGAGTTTGGGTGGTAGGTTTGCACGTTCAAATAAAATAACATATCTTTGTAGAGATAAACACTACCCCACTATGATTTTATACAACATCTGCATAGCACTATATTCCTGCATAGTTTCGCTGGTTGGGCTTTGGAACAAGAAGGCAAAACAATGGAGTCAGGGCAGAAAGGGCATATTCTCATCAATGCAGAAACACATCCATGCAAACGACCGAGTGATATGGATACACGTGGCTTCGCTCGGCGAATTTGAGCAGGGACGACCCATTATTGAGCAGATTAAAAGAGAGCATCAGGATTACAAAATTCTCGTGACATTCTTCTCGCCTTCGGGTTATGAGATAAGAAAAAACTACAACGGCGCAGATTACATCTATTATCTTCCTATTGACACGCCGGGTAATGTTCGCAGATTCCTTGACATTGCACATCCCGAAATAGCAATATTTGTGAAGTATGAGTTCTGGCTCAACTACCTCTTCGAGTTGAAACGTCGTCAAATCAGGACCTTCATCATTTCAACCATATTCCGCCCCAAATCGATATTCTTCAGTTGGTATGGGACTCTGTGGCGCAGGGCATTGGAGAGTTTTGAACTTATGTTTGTGCAGAACCAGGAGTCAAAGGAGTTGTTGCATGGCATAGGGTTTGACAATGTGATGATTGCGGGTGACACCCGTTTTGACCGTGTTGCAGAGCTGGCGCAAGCTGCAAAAAAAATTGAGATTATTGAGCGTTTCAAGGCCGAAAGCGACCTCTTTGTCGCCGGCTCGACATGGGCTCCGGATGAGGACATTTTAATTGAGCTAATCAACGAAAACCCCTCCATCAAGTTTGTTGTTGCACCGCACGAGATGGACGAAGGTCGCATAGCCAAGATTATAAACTCCACAAAGGGTGGTGCCGTACGTTACACACAGTGCAATGCGACAACAGATTTTGGTTCTACTCAGGTTTTGGTATTAGATACAATCGGCATCCTATCCTCGGTATATAGCTATGCAAAGTGGTCGTACATAGGCGGAGGTTTCGGTGTGGGCATCCACAACACATTGGAGGCCGCAACATTCGCACTCCCCATTGCCTTTGGTCCTAACTACCACAAATTCAAGGAGGCTCGCGACATGATTGCCCTGGGTGCTGCAACTAAGGTTGAGTCCGCCAAGGATTTACAGGAGTGGTTCAATCCGTTGCGAGATGATAGTGCCTACTTAAAACAAATAAGCGACAAGGCCAAGAACTACACCATTGCAAATCAGGGTGCCACGTCACTAATCATGAAGGCAATATTCAATTAGGAATTGATTGGAGTAAATAGATAAGGAGTGGTTTGCACCACTCCTTATTTATTTACTTGTCATAATATCAAGAATCAAGTCATCCGTTGTATTCATTCCATCACGACCAATGGCCGTAAGATTATGTATCGAGCGATCAACATCCTCATCGATGATTCCCTCCAATTTCGACACGCAGCGCCCCTCCATGGCCATCATTGCCGACAACAGAGCAGTGGATACTCCACTTGCAAGCTTTAGTGCGCAACTTGGCTTTGCGCCGTCACAAATCATGCCCGTAAGATTCGCAATCATGTTCTTGACAGCACATGCCACCTCGTCATAACCGCCTCCCATCAGGTAGGTGATACCACAACTCGAGCCCGAAGCTGCAACCACGCACCCGCACAATGCCGACAAACGGCCCAGGCTCTGCTTGATATATATAACGGTAAGGTGACTCAACGTAAGCGCGCGAATCATCTGCTCAGACGTAGCTCCACACTCCTCACCATATACCACAACAGGCAAGGTGGCAGTGATGCCCTGATTACCGCTACCCGAGTTGCTCATGACGGGGACCTTTGCTCCACCCATACGTGCATCGCATGCAGAAGCGGTATATGACAGTATGCGCGAAAATACGCTATCGCCCATAATCTTCAGCTCACGTGGCTGACGCAACATACGACCCAAAGAGTGACCGTAATCATCGACAAAAGCACTCTCGGCCGCAGCCTTATTCAACTGCATAGACTCGCGGATGAACTCAATCTCATCAATGGGTGTTGTCATGGCAAAATCATACACCTTGCGTAGCGTCAGTTCCACATCAGCATCTTGCTGCTCTTCGCCGCCACTACCGCGCGCATCCATAAGCACTTTATCGTCATGCTGCAAATATACAAACCTGCTATGACCGCCCGATATGATTGCCACCGCGCGATGCTCGGCCGCCACAGCCTCAATCTCGACATAGAGTTTCTCGGTAATACCTCTCTTAAGTTCGATTGATATACGTTTTTCGGCAATATATTGCTTACCCGCCTCAACAGCTGCGGCATCGGCATCCTTCAGCACCTCAAGCTCATACTCCGAGCGACCCACCAACGCACCCAAAGCAATCGCGATGGGAAGTCCAATCATCCCCGTAGCAGGTATTCCCACGCCCATGGCATTCTTCAGGATGTTGGCACTCAAACGTGCCGTGATGTGTTCGGGTGTGACACCCAGCAATTCGGCAGCCTTTGCCACACACAACGATACCGCCACAGGCTCGGTACACCCGATTGCAGGCACCACTTCTCGTTTAATCAAGGCTATGATAGCCTCACGCATATCTTTTGACAACATAACATTACGATATTTCGACAAAGTTACAAACTACCAATCACAGATACAACTTTATCCTCGCAAAAAACACCACATCACAACAAAAAAAATCCCGTCACCGGTAGCTAACCGACAACGGGACGAATGAAATGTTACAGGAAATATTTCTTTTTGTAAAGAAATTCTTATTTATACATAAAGCGTTTGATTGACTGCTTTGGAGTGTGCTCAAAGCCCTGCTCCATGATTTCAATAGACGAAATCTTGCTATATGCTGGCATCAACTTATTGAATTCAACACGATTCTGCTCCATCTGTGCCTTAATCTCCTCGGTAACGCCCTTCTTCTGATCCTCGGCTGTGAGCGCAACCAGAGCAACAAGTGTATGACCACGGCTGACAATCAACGACTCACCAACGCCAGGGAACGAGTTGAGCTTGCTCTCAATCTCCTCGGGATAGATATTCTGACCATTAGGAGAGAGAATCATACACTTGCTACGACCCTTGATAAAGATGTTACCCTGCTTGTCGATGATACCCAAGTCACCCGTACGCAAGAATCCATCATCGGTGAATGTTGCCTCAGTAGCTTCGGGATTCTTATAGTAACCAAGCATCACATTGTCACCCTTAACCTGAATCTCACCCACCTGCGAATGAGGATTCTCCGAATCAATACGCACTTCGATGTTGGTAACGGCACGACCACATGAGCCAAGTTTGAAAGTCTGCCATGGCGAGTAGCCAATCAATGGCGCACACTCGGTCATTCCGTAACCTACGGTGTAAGGCAACTTAATCTTCTTCATCACATTCTCAACGGGTCGGCTGATAGCTGCACCACCAATGACGATTGAGCACAAGTTACCGCCAAACACGTTAAGCAACTGCTTACGAATCTTGCCATATATCAAATTATTAACACCTGGGATAGCTGTCAAAATCTTCATAGCTGGCTTCTCAAGTATAGGCATCACCTTATTCTTAAAAATCTTCTCCAGCACCAATGGCACGGTAATCAGCAGGTAGGGCTTGATATCACCCAATGCCTGCATAAGGAGCGTAGGGGTTGGAGTCTTGCCCAGGAAGAACACTCTCGCACCACCAAACAATGGATAGAGGAACTCAAACGCCATACCATACATGTGTGCCATAGGAAGCATTGACATAATCTGGTCGCCCTTCTTAACAGGGATGTTGCGCAGAGCAAAGTCGATGTTTGACGAAAGGTTGCGCGAAGTCAGCATTACACCCTTTGGCGAGCTTGTAGTGCCCGAAGTGTAGTTGATGATTGCCAAATCATCCAAATCACCAATCTTATAGTCGGTAATAGCCTCTCGCATAGAGATGGTAACATTCTTCTGCTCGGCAAGAATCTTTCCTACCTGCTCACCCTCAGCCTCAGTTGCTGCATAGAGCAGAGTGAAGTTCTCAATATTCACAGCAGCCTTCAGCGATGGCATCGCTTCAGCATCCATAGCCTCCCATGTCTTTACATCGGTGAAGAGGACTACACTATCGGAGTGCGCTGTGAGTTTTGAAATATCAGCTGGCGTGAAATCTGCCAAAATGGGCACCGCAACCGCACGGTAAGAGACGATTGAGACAAAACTCATTGCCCAATGTGCGCAGTTTTTCGCAGCAATCGCAATACGATCGCCGGCGACTACGCCGAGTGTATTATAACAAGTGTGTAACTTTGAAATCTGGGTTGCAATCTCACCAAAAGTATAGGTGGCACCCTGGTAATCACTTAACGCAGGAGAATCCCAATTCTCACGTGCAGACTGTTGAAAAATTGATAAATAATGTCGCATAAAATTTGAGCCTTGACGACTAATAAAATACTTCATAAAAGTTTGTAGTCATTTGTCACGATGCAAATATCTGATAATTCAAGCAAACGGAAAAATTTAAGTGATACACCGCCATGTGGTGGGATAAAATACCTATAGGGGTTAAAAACCGCAAATAAGGGGTGAAAAATTAATTTCACCCCTATAAGAAAATTTATCCCCAAAGATAATCTACGCTAATTTGCACCACCAACCAGCCATTTATTAATGTTGTCAAGATAGGTTTTTGAGATAGGCACATCGGGTACTCCATCCATACCGAACTCTACAAATATACCCTCCTTTTCACGACGCATGACCTTAATCAAATCGAGGTTGATAATGTAGGAACGATGGCATCGCTGAATGTGAGTTGCCTCCAACTCTTTGGCTACGCGAGTCAATGTATTACGCACCAAAACCTTTTTGGGTGTTCCATTATTAATGTACCAAACGCAGACATAATTATCGGCAGATTCCAACAGCAACAGATGCTCTCGACGTACAGACAAGCGAAGTTCACCCTTCTCGTCCAATATCTGTATGTATGCAGCCTGCAAGGCATTCTCATCCTCGGCAAGGCGTTCCTTAATATTACGCAACTGCGCTACACGCTCCTGCCATATAAAATAAATGTAACACATTACATACGGAATGAGCAATATTAAGAATGTTTTGATTAATGAGTTATAAAACAGTGTTCCAACACTCTTATCTGTATCGGTAAACAGTGCCACAATGGTGAATATCAGTGCCATAATAAGCACCTCGCACGCCACCCATAAAATATAAGTTACATAGGATATTTCACGAGTGCGTGTATATACAGCCATAATCCAACGACTAATGGCAACAACAGCCATACCCACCAAAATAAAGCCAATGGTTATGAACTGCACCAGCACCTCGCGCGGAATGTTCAGAAAATTCAAAAGACCAGCATCCTCATCGATGTACTCGAAGTTAAATGGACGGTAAATGGTAATAAACAGCAGCGCAAAGATCGGAACAAAGATGATCATTGCCAGCTGATTAGACCTTTTATATATGAATGAAGGTATTGGAGTCATTGCAACTATTTTTCTATGTTATTAAACTCAAATGAGAAACGGCACAACGCCCCGGCATCCCCCTTGCTAAATTCGTAAACACGCTTATTATCAACTAACTCACCACGCAGTTGCAAATTATCGCCATAAAGTGATTCCTTCATGAAATTCATATCCATACGCAATGTTTGCAACTTCTCCAACTCATCAATAGGCATGGTGTCCAAAATGATGTCGATATATCGCATTGTGTTCATGTGACGATTGAAATCTATATCACTATATACCACTTTATGCTCGGCAATAGGCTCTCCCGACACGGCTCCCAAACGACGAGGACGTTCACATGGTGATGGAGAATCTACAATAGTTCCATCATGCACCTGAGCCAACGTGTTCATATCTACGGGCATACGGGTGTCAAAATCAAGCATGCACCACTGCGAAACTGCACGTGCAAAGATTTGTCCATTATCGTCAGTAAGCGTGAAATTACGTGTTGATGAAAGGCGGTTGTAATCGCTAATCCATGTGTGGATGGTAAATTCATCATACTCCTTAGGAATATAATCGAGTTCAACACACATACGCGACAGCACCCAGCCAAAATTCTTACCCGCCAGAGTATCAATACCAAAACCTCGATTGTGCGCATCCAAACCAGCAACATACAAGATTATATCACACATTGATGAGATTGATACACGTGATGTAAAATCAACATGCTGTGGCTCTATCTTACTCCTAAAAACACTCTTCTCCATCGAATCATATTAAATTTACACTTGCAAAGATACAAAAAATCTCGCTTAAACAAAATTGAATTTCGAATATTCAGCCTGCGACGTTTGCTACCCGACAAACAACTTCATGACTTTGTATATTGCCACAAAGTGGAATATATCTCCCAATACCACAAATAGATGAAACACCGAATGCATATATTTTACCTTTTTGAAACCATACAACACCGCGCCCACAATATAGCTTACGCCCTCGGCAACAACCCACAAAACAATGGCTGTACCGACACTTGCATGGAAAGGTTTGAAGGCTATAAGAATGGATAGACCCATAAGTACATAACATGCTGTTTCAAGATAACTATGCTGCTTCATCTTCCTGAACCTGAGCGATGTACCCACAATGGCGCACAACCACACAAACGCAAAAATCACCCATGCCCACACTGTAAATCCTGCACGAAGCATGGCAATCAGCGTTATGGGTGAATAACTGCCGGCAATGTGCCAATAAATGGCCACATGATCCAACTTTCTAAGGTTATATTTCCACCTCTCACATCTGCTCGAACATGAATGATAGAGCGTGGAGGTTACATAAGAGCTGACCACGCCAAACAGATAGAGCCACAAGCTCAATATTGCCAATGCAGCCCCATCCTGATACCCCCACCACAGAAAATAGATGCAGGCACACAAGCTCATAACAACTCCCACTCCATGCGATATGGAGTTGAAGAGTTCCTCTCCGATAGTATATTTTTTCAATGAAATCATGCCACAAAAATAGAATAAAGATTTTAATAATATTCAATATCGTAAAAAAAATGTTCAATATGACATAATAATATGGCATTAATTTCAAAACAATTAAGTAAAAAAGATTCTTCACGACCCATTTTACATCCTTATACAAAATCACATGGCGGTTCACCCCTCGAATTTGGCGGTTCACCCCGAATTTTAAGGTCAATTTTTCGCTATTTATAATATAATTTGTAATTTTGGCTGTTTTTAGGAAATAAAAAAAATCAATGATATGAAAAGGAAATGGGTTATTACAACGATTGTAATTGTACTGTTTTGCTTGCTCTATGCAGGCTACAAGTATTACCAGCACAACAAGTCTGCTGTAGTTGAGAATGTTCATACGGCACCTACAACGGGTAAGCAGAATACTCTGAACGTAAATGGTCTGGTGATTCAGCACCAATCTCTCACCGAGGATATAGCCATGGTAGGTAATCTTCTTCCTGATGAGGAGGTGGATTTGACATTTGAAACTTCTGGTAAAATCGTTGAGATTAACTTCAAGGAAGGCACCCATGTAAAGAAGGGGGAGTTGCTGGCAAAGGTTAATGACAAACCTCTTCAGGCACAGCTGAAACGCTACGAGGCACAGCTAAAACTTGCACAAGACAGAGTATATCGTCAAAGTACGCTTTTGGAGAAAGACGCTGTAAGCCAGGAGGCTTTTGAGCAGGCCCGCACCGAGCTTGCCATGTTGAACGCCGACATTGACATCGTAAAACAGAATATTGCCCTGACCGAGTTGCGTGCTCCTTTTGACGGAGTGATAGGTTTGCGAAACGTCAGCGAGGGAGCCTACGCCTCACCAAGTGTGGTTGTAGCAAAACTCTCAAAAATATCGCCACTGAAGATTGACATGTATATTCCAGAGCGTTATGCCGATGAAATCAGCGTAGGTACCCCACTTACATTCACCGTGGAAGGTCGCAACCACACATACAACGCTTCGGTCTATGCCAAGGAGTCGGAGGTGGATATGCAGACGCGCACACTCGCAATACGTGCCACATACCCCAACTCTAACGGTCAGCTGATGCCAGGTCGTTTCATCTCGGCACGAATCCGTATGAGCGACATTCCTAATGCCATTGCCATCCCTACCGAGGCTATCGTTCCAGAGATGGGTGTTGATAAGGTTTACCTCTACCGCTCGGGCAAGGCTCACGCCACAACCGTGAAGACAGGTTTGCGCACCGACGCGCTCATACACATCATCGAGGGCATAGAATTGGGTGACACTATTATTACATCGGGAACTCTTCAGCTCCGTGAGGGTCTGCCCGTAAAGTTGGATGTCATTAAATAATAATTGTTTTGTGATATGAATATTTCCGAATTAAGCATACGTCGCCCCGTACTCGCTACCGTACTCACCCTTATCATCGTCATCTTTGGCGTGATTGGCTACGGTTCGCTGGGCGTAAGAGAGTATCCGAGTGTGGATAACCCAATCATTTCGGTAAACTGCTCATATCCCGGAGCTAATGCCGATGTTATTGAGAATCAGATTACAGAGCCTTTGGAGCAGAATATCAACGGTATCCCCGGCATCCGTTCACTCTCGAGTGTCAGCTCACAGGGTAGCAGCCGTATCACCGTAGAGTTTGAGTTGTCGGTAGATTTGGAAACCGCAGCAAACGATGTACGCGACAAAGTTTCCCGAGCTCAACGTTTCCTGCCACGTGACTGCGACCCCCCAACCGTATCAAAGGCCGATGCCGATGCCATGCCTATCCTTATGCTGGCGGTGCAGAGCGACAAGCGCTCGCTGCTGGAGATTAGCGAGATTGCCGACCTTACCATCAAAGAGCAGTTGCAGACCATCAGTGATGTGAGTGCCGTACAGATATGGGGAGAGAAGCGTTACTCGATGCGTATATGGTTAGACCCAGCCAAAATGGCGGGTTACGGTATCACTCCCGTTGATGTCAAGACAGCTCTGGACAGAGAAAATGTGGAGCTGCCCTCGGGTAGTATCGAGGGTAACACGACCGAGCTTACCATCCGCACGATGGGACTTATGCATACGGCAAAAGAGTTCAACGACTTGGTGGTGCGTGAGAGTGATGACCGCATAATACGTCTCAGCGACATCGGTCGTGCCGAGCTTGGTCCACAGGACACGCGTAGCTACATGAAGATGAATGGTGTGCCGATGGTCGGCGTGGTTGTCGTGCCACAGCCCGGAGCTAACCATATTGAGATTGCCGACGCCGTGTATGAGCGAGTGAAGAACATGCAGAAGGATTTGCCCGATGATATTGTCCTAAGCTACGGATTTGACAACACCCGCTTTATCCGTGCTTCAATCAACGAGGTGAAGCAGACCGTGTATGAGGCATTTATACTGGTGGTTATCATCATCTTCCTATTCTTGAGAAATTTCCGCGTAACGCTTATACCCTGTATCGTGATTCCCGTATCGCTCATCGGTACATTCTTCTTGATGTACCTGGCGGGATTCTCAATCAACGTACTCTCGATGCTGGCGGTGGTGCTGTCGGTAGGTTTGGTGGTCGATGATGCCATTGTGATGACCGAGAACATCTACATCAGAATCGAGCGAGGCATGCGCCCCTTTGAGGCGGGAATAGAGGGTGCAAAGGAGATTTTCTTTGCCGTAATATCCACCTCTATCACATTGCTGGCGGTGTTCTTCCCCATCGTCTTTATGGAGGGTATGACAGGTAAGCTGTTCATTGAGTTCAGCCTGGTGATTTCGGGTGCGGTGATTATTTCAACATTCGCTGCGCTGACGGTAACTCCCATGTTGGCGTCAAAGATTCTGAAAAAGACCGAGAAGCAGAGCTGGTTTTACGAGAAGACCGAGCCATTCTTCGTGTGGCTGAACAATTTTTACAGTTCTACGCTTGCCTCGTTCCTCCAGCGACGCTGGATAGCAATACCTATCACGGTGGCTATGTTTGCAGTCATCGGTTGGTTGTGGAGCACCATACCTGCCGAGTTGGCTCCACTTGAGGACCGCTCGCAAATTACAATCAACACAATGGGCTCGGAGGGTGCAACGTATGAGTATATGCGCGACTATACCGAGAGTATCAACCTGAAGATTGACTCGCTCGTACCAGAGTCGAAATATGTAACGGCACGTGTAAGCAGCGGACGTGGTAACATCCAGGTGGCACTAAACGACATTTCCACCCGTGAACGCTCACAGATGGAGATTGCCGAGGAGCTTTCGGCTGTGGTGAAGAAGCACACCAAAGCACGTGCGTTCGTTCAGCAGCAGAGCACATTCGGCAGCCGCCGTGGTGGTATGCCCGTGCAGTATGTGTTGCAGGCCATGACAATTGACAGATTGGAGGAGGTGTTGCCTAAGTTCATGGAGAAGGTGTACGAGAGCGACGTGTTGCAGATGGCCGACGTAAACCTCAAGTTCTCAAAGCCCGAGGCACGCATCACCATCAACCGCGACAAGGCCAACCTGCTTGGAGTATCAACCCGCGACATCGCCCAAACACTGCAATATGGCTTGAGTGGCCAGCGCATGGGTTACTTCTATATGAATGGTAAGCAGTATGAGATTCTGGCAGAGATTAACCGTCAGCAGCGCAATAAGCCTGCCGACCTGAAGTCGATATACCTTCGCAGTTCAAGTGGCGAGATGATACAGATGGACAACATGGTTACCGTGCAGGAGAATGTGGCTCCCCCACAGCTCTACCACTACAACCGTTTCCTCTCGGCAACCATCTCGGCCGGATTGGCAAAGGGTAAGACCATAGGCGAGGGTTTGGCCGAGATGGACAGAATTGCTGCCGAGGTGCTGCCCGACGACTTCAGAACAGCTCTCACAGGCGATTCCAAGGAGTTTAGGGAGAGTTCCTCAAGCCTTCTATTCGCATTCCTGCTCGCCATTGTGCTTATTTACCTTATCCTGGCAGCGCAGTTTGAGAGCTTCAAGGACCCATTTGTCATCATGCTCACCGTGCCTTTGGCCATTGCGGGTGCGCTCATATTCATGGCCTCAACAGGACAGACGATGAACATCTACAGCCAGATTGGTATCATCATGCTGATTGGACTGGTGGCAAAGAATGGTATCCTGATTGTTGAGTTTGCCAACCAGAAGCAGGAGGCTGGCGAGAGCCTGATGAATGCGATAGAATCGGCCTCGCTGCAACGTATGCGCCCCATTCTGATGACAAGTGCTTCGACAATCCTCGGTCTGTTGCCTTTGACGATGGCTACCGGCGAGGGTGCCAATGGTCGTATCGCAATGGGTGTGGCCGTTGTGGGTGGCATGGTTGTTTCCACCATCCTAACACTTTACATCGTGCCTGCGATATATTCTTACGTATCGACCGACAGAAGCAAGCAGATTAAGAAAGTAAAATAGATTGTTATTATGAGATATATCGTTTCATTACTTCTACTTATAGCCTGCGCCACCAACGCCATGGCTCAAAAGAGATTGTCGTTGCAAGAGTGCCTTGAGTTAGGTCTGCAACAGAACTACGACCTGCTGATTACACGCAACAAACAACAGATAGCCGACAATAACGCCTCGCTCGGCAATGCCGGCATGCTCCCCACGGTGGACCTGTCGGCTGGTTACTCGGGCACAGCCGACCAGAGCCGCATCACCCCACGCGAGGGCGAGAGCTACACCAACAAGGCTGCCTACAACCAGACCATGGATGTGGGGGTGTCGTTGGGTTGGACCATATTCAACGGTTTGAAGCTGCAAACAAGCTACAAGCGACTGCAAGAGATGAAGACCTTGGGACTGTTGCAGACACGCCTCGAAGTGGAGGACTTTGTTGCCAACCTTACGGCCGAGTACTACAACCTCATTCAGCAGACACTGCGCCTGAAAAACTACCGTTATGCCGTGGCACTCTCGCGTGAGCGATTACGCATAACAGAGGCCCGCTACCGCATTGGTGATTTCTCGCGCCTTGACTGGTTGCAGGCACGCGTGGATTTCAATGCCGACTCGTCGCAGTACATGACACAGCAGGAACTTGTTACAGCATCGCGCATACGCATAAACGAACTTATGGCTAACCCAGACGTCACGGAAAGATGCTACGCCAGAGATTCGGTCATTGACGTAAACGCCTCGCTGGAGTGGGATAAGTTGCAGCAGAACATGAAGGAGTCAAACTCCGAGTTGCTTATTGCCAACCGTAATACCGCCATATCGGAACTCGACCTGAAAGCTATAAAGTCACGCAATTTCCCATATCTCAACCTCTCAGCAGGCTATGGCTACAATCGTAACATCTACGGCTCGGGCGACACCAAAGTGAGGGGTACGATAGGCCCTAACGTCGGGCTGCGCATGGGCTTCACCATATTCGACGGCAACCGCCGCCGCGAGCAACGCAATGCACGCATAGAGGTTGAGAATGCCAAATATTCGCGCGAGCAACTTGAGCAGTCGCTCATGGCCGACCTTGCCAATTTCTGGCAGGCATACACCAACAACCTTGAGGTCATAAAGCTCGAGCAGCAGAACCTCATCGCCGCCAAGGAGAATTACGAGATTGCCATGGAACGCTATTTGCTCGGTGATTTGCCAGGAATTGAGATGCGCGAAGCGCAGAAGAGCCTGCTCGATGCCGAGGAGCGCATCCTGACAGCCGAGTACAACACCAAGCTATGCGAGATATCGCTGATGCAGATTAGTGGCAACATTTTGGAATATTTGAAATAAACCGCCCATCGAGATGAGTACTCCTTTAGCAGAACGACTGCGTCCACAGAACATTGACGAGTATATCGGCCAGACCCATCTGGTGGGTGAGAATGGTGTATTCCGCAAGTTCCTTGAGACCGGCAACGTCCCCTCATTCATATTGTGGGGCCCTCCGGGTGTGGGCAAGACCACCTTGGCAAAGCTCGTGGCCAATCATCTGAAGCGACCTTTCTACACACTATCGGCTGTGACATCGGGAGTGAAGGATGTCAGGGAGGTTATTGAGACAGCTCGCAAGAACAGTCTGTTCCAGAGCAAATCGGCATTCCTTTTCATCGATGAGATTCACCGTTTCAACAAGAGCCAGCAGGACTCTCTGCTTGCCGCTGTGGAGCAGGGCATCGTGACGCTGATTGGAGCCACAACCGAAAACCCATCGTTTGAGGTCATCTCACCACTCTTGAGCCGTTGTCAGGTTTACATCCTCAAGTCAATGAACGATGAGGAGCTGCAAACCCTACTCAGCCGCGCTTTATCAACCGACAAGGAACTCAGCAAGCGAAATATCGCTGTGACGCAGACCGCAGCGTTGTTCAAATTCTCGGGCGGTGATGCACGCAAGCTGCTCAATATCCTCGACATCATAGTCGGAGCGAGTGAGGGTGACATCAACATCACCGATGAGTATGTCACCGAGTGTCTGCAACAGAACATTGCCTTGTATGACAAAAACGGCGAGCAGCACTATGACGTCATATCGGCATTCATCAAGTCGGTGCGTGGCAGCGACCCCAATGCTGCAATTTACTACCTGGCAAGGATGCTGGCCGGAGGTGAAGAGCCCCGCTTCATCGCACGCCGTCTGGTGATTCTCGCCTCGGAAGATATAGGGTTGGCCAATCCCAATGCGTTGCTACTTGCCAACGCCTGCTTTGACACGGTACATAAGATTGGCATGCCCGAAGCACGCATAACACTTGCCGAGACTACCATCTACCTGGCCACAAGCCCCAAGAGCAACTCGGCCTACATGGCCATAAACGAGGCTCTCGCATTTGTAAACAAGGACACCACAAACCGTCCCGTGCCACTGCATCTGCGCAATGCCCCTACCAAGTTAATGAGTGAGGCAGGATATGGCAAGGATTATAAATATGCTCACGATTATGCGGGCAGCTTTGTCAATCAGGAGTTCATGCCCGAGTCGCTTTCGGGACGTCAGTTCTACCACCCCAACACGCAGAACCAGCAGGAGCAGAAGATTGCTGAACGTATAAAAACATTGTGGAATGACAAATATAAGTAGATACTTAAAACTTTTCACAGCGCTCGTCTGCGCAACCATGCTCTCCGCCGTGGCCTTTGCCCGGCAGGATGACAACGCATTGCCACAGAAGCAGACCCATCTCTACGCTGTGAAGGGGGCTGATTCTTTGTACCTCGACCACTACGTATCACGCATAGAGGGTAAACGACCTTGTGTGATTTTCATCTTTGGTGGTGGCTTTGTGGGCGGAGTGCGTGACAAGGAGGATGACATTCCTTATTTTCATTTTCTCACAAAGCATGGCTACGACGTTGTGTCAATAGATTACCGCCTCGGCATGAAGGGCGTGCAATCACCAGGTATTATTGAGTTCCTGCAACGATTCAAAACAACAATCGACATTGCTGTGGAGGATTTATTCTCGGCCACAAATTACATATTGGAGAATGCCGACAAGTGGCAGATTGACAAAGAGAAAATTGTGGTGAGCGGCTCAAGTGCTGGAGCTATAACTTCATTGCAGGCCGAGTATGCAATATGCAATTCGCTACCCGTTACCCGCGAGTTAAGGGAGGGTTTCAACTATGCCGGAGTGATGGCTTTTGCCGGTGCCATATTCACCCTGGATGGAGTTCCCCGCTGGAATACATGTTCGGCTCCTACGCTCTTGTTTCACGGCAGCTCCGACACACAGGTTCCCTACAACAAGATGGCGTTGTTTGGAATGGGTATGTATGGCTCGAAATACATCGCCGACAAACTGCACGATGCCGGAATGCCATATTGGCTCTACTCGGTGGAGTATGAGACACACTCCATGGCGGGTAAACCCATGCACGAGAACCACTATGAGATATTGACTTTTCTCGATGAGTGGGTGATGCGACAGCGACCATTGCAGCGCACGACATACACCGCAGATAAGAATCTGCCCAAACGCAAGACGTGGTTCCTGCCAACCGATTTCATCAACTCAAACTACTAAACGATGCGACGAATAGGTGTGATTTCCGATACGCACGGCTGCTTCGATGAGCCGTTGCAGGAGTTCCTGAAAGATGTGGACGAGATTTGGCACGCGGGCGACTTCGGCTCAATAGAGATTGCAGATGAGATTGCAGCCTTCAAACCCTTGCGTGGTGTATATGGTAATATTGACGGCGGTGTGATGAGGCGTGTATATAACGATTTCACATGCTTTGAGTGTGAGAAGAAGCGCATACTGATGATGCACATAGGAGGCTATCCACGCAACTACTCCCCCGCCGCCGTGAGGTTGATTCAAAGCACCAAACCCGACATCTTCATTGCGGGACACTCCCACATACTGAAGGTGATATACGACCCCGTATATTCACTTCTGCACATAAATCCTGGTGCGGCGGGCAAGTATGGATTTCACAAGGTGCGCACTGCCATACGCTTCACCATTGATGGTGAGGATATAAAAGATATGGAGATTTGCGAGTGGCAGAAATAATCGCTGTGAAAATAAAATGAGGTTGTCCAACAAGTTTTTGAAAGACAACCTCATTTTATGAAACTAACCCAAGCGGCGATACTCCTTGGGCGACATGCCCACCCTACGCTTGAAATACTTGCCAAAGAATGTCTGCGAGGGGAAATTGAGCGCATCGCTGACCTGCTGGATTGTCATATTGGTGGACTTGAGCAGAGCGCGTGCCTCAAGAATTACATAACGTTCAATCCAGTCGGCTGCCGACAAGCCCGTACACTCCTTCACTACACGCGACAGGTATCGTGATGTGATACACATTTGGTCGGAATAGAACTTCAGCTGACGCTCCTTGCGGAAGTTCTCCTTCACAAGCTCAAGAAACTGCTTCGACAACACATCGGCATTGGTGCGCAACGATTCTGTCGTCTCACTAATCTGACGAGGTTTGTCTGAAGCATAAAATATTGCTGTCATAACGTGCTGCGCCACCTGCAAGCGGAACGGATTCTCCTTGTTTGACACAGCGTGACGCACGGCCTGGAAAAAGATGTTCTGCATAATCATTTCCTCTTCACTACACTCTACAACAGCCATACGACTCATACTCAAACGAAATGGTATTATTCCATTGATATATACCAGCAACGAATCTATAAATCGCTGCGAGAGGATGAGAATATGTGCATCAAAATCTTCGGTCACAGACTCCAGTGAAACTATCTGACCAGGTACGCATGAGATGATATGATTACCTTGTTGTACATCATACTCCTCCATATCGACCTTAAACTTTATACCTCCCGCAACATGATTCATTATCACAAAGAAATCAAACTTATGAGGACGGCGCATCTTTGAGATATAGTCAATACTCTCTTGTTTGTACTGAGTCTTTATATCCGAGAATGTAAATATTGCCAGCTCATTCTCGACACCATCAACCCCTTTAACATTTTCGGCATTGGGTAGCCATTCATAATATTGTATCATTTGTAACTAAAATTTTATTCTATTTCCTGATTGCACCAGCAAAATTAGTCAATAATTATCTTTTCACAACGATGTGTTTACCTATTGACCAAACAATGAAACTCTATTGCTAACAATATTACATTTCTGCCTGCTTTTTGCCTATAACCGCCACTCGAAGGATTTATCTTTGCTCATAACGTAAATCCTGCATTTTTTATTATCTTTGCCCCGCAATGAAATTTATAAAAACATACATACCTTTCTACAAGGAGAATCTGCGTCTTGCCCTGCCCGTGATTCTTTCACAGGTGGGACAGATTACCGTACAACTTGCCGACACCGCCATGGTGGGGCAATATGGAGGTGACGACCCCACTCCTCTGGCTGCGGTATCGTTTGCAACAAACTTCTTCTACATTATATTCATCACAGCCATGGGCTTGACGTTTGGTCTTACACCACTGGTAGGAGAACACTTCTCGCAGGGCAACACCAAATATATGCGCCGCCTTCTGCTCAACGGCACACTGCTGTTTACGGGTATAGGCGTTCTCGCCACCATCCTGTTATTTGCCACAAGGTCACTGTTCCCAATTATGGGAAAGTTAATGCTGGGGGATGGTAACGATGCCTCGATTGGAGCCGTTATAGAATTGGCACTGCCCTACTTCAATACGCTGATATGGAGCGTGATACCTGTAATGATATGGGGTAGCGTGAAGCAGTTTCTTGAAGGTGTGGGCAACACACGCATTGCAATGGTAACCATCATTTCAGCCAATTCGCTGAACATCCTGCTCAATTGGTTGTTGATATATGGCAAATGCGGATTGCCCGAAATGGGTGCCGTGGGTGCCGGTTACGCAACACTCATATCGCGCATATTCCAATGTGCAATGCTGGTGGGTTACTTCTTCCTAACGCCACGTTTCAAACAATATACACAACATTTATTTACCCTCTCGAAACTGAGTTTGAAGACCACATACAACATATTGAAAGTAGGTACTCCGATTGCCTTTCATATGTTGATGGAGGCGAGTGCCTTCTTTGTTGCGGGCATCCTCGTGCTGGCATTTGGAGCCGCCTCGGTGAGTGCTTACCAGATTGGGGTGAACATGATGAATGTGACCTTCATGATTGTCGTGGCCATTGGCTCGGCAACAACCATTCTCTGCTCATACATCTACGGTCGCAAAACCTACTCGCGCCTGCGACACACCGTAAATGCTTCCTACCAGATGGGACTTATGTGGAATATTTCTATTGCCATATTGTTCGTGTTGCTGCGCTACCAGATACCGACTCTTTTCACCTCAAGCCCCGAGGTTATAGCCATCACTGCCAACATGCTCATTTTCATCGCTTTGTTCCAACTATCGGACTGCATGCAAGCCATATCGATAAGTATTTTGAGAGGATTGCAGGATGTGAAGATTATCATGCCGATTGTTGTGCTGTCGTACGTGGTGATAAACATTCCTGTAGCCTATTTTTTGGCATTTAACTGCGGACTGAAAGCCGACGGACTTATCATCGGCTTCATTGTCGGAATTACGGTTTGTGCCATCCTCACATCGCTGCGTGTGAGAAGAAACATCCGAAAAATGGAACTCTCTATGGGGAAATAGGGTAAAAAATAAAATTTTTTATTACCTTTACCAAAATTTGTAAATAATATGGATTGTCCTAAAAAACATATGCCCGAAATGGGTCGCGGTTTCACGGTATGCGATTGCAACAATGAGTTGTGCGCAAGACCTGTTGAAGGCTGCTTTAAGTTGCATGAGACTCCCTGGCTTGAGGAGTATCCAGACAACATTCCAACCGATATTTTTGAGGTGCGCTTCAAGAATACACGCCGCTCATACTACAAGAATGTAAACAATCTCGACCTTAAACGTGGAGATATTGTGGCCGTAGAGGCATCTCCTGGTCACGACATAGGCATCATATCACTCACGGGTGACATGGTTGCCAAGCAGATTCGTCGCACGGGATTCACCCCATTCAATGGCGAGTACAAAAAGATTTACCGCAAGGCCAAACCCTACGATATTGAGCGTTGGCAGGAGGCTATTGCGCTGGAGCATGACACGATGATTCAGTCGCGTCAGATAGCAGCCGAGATGGGTCTTGACATGAAGATTGGCGATGTGGAGTATCAGGGCGACAAGATTAAGGCCATATTCTACTACATTGCCGAGGGACGTGTCGATTTCCGCGAGCTCATCAAGGTCTTTGCCGAGCGTTTCCACATACGTATCGAGATGAAGCAGATTGGCGCACGTCAGGAGGCAGGCCGCATTGGAGGTATCGGAGCTTGCGGTAGAGAGCTATGCTGCGCATCGTGGATATCATCATTCTCAAGCGTTACAACCAACGCTGCGCGTGTGCAAGATATTTCGCTAAACCCACAGAAGCTGGCAGGACAATGCTCCAAGTTGAAGTGTTGCTTGATGTACGAATACGATGTCTATGCCGATGCCCGCCAGACTCTGCCACGTGTGCGTGAGCCTCTGCAGGCCATGGATGGCGAGTACTACCTGGTCAAGACAGATATTCTGGCACGCACCATGTCATTCAGCAGCAGCAAGGACTCTATGGCCAATATGGTGACAATCCCTACATCGCGTGTGCGTGAGATTATAGCCATGAACCGTGCCGGCAAGAAGGTGGATTCTATTATTGACAAAGATAGTGTTGTGACCATTGAGGAGCCAACATTCCGCACCGAGGAGGATAGCATCACTCGTTTTGACAACCAGAACAAGCGTCGTCGCAAGAATAAGAATCGCGATAAGTCGCAGCGTGACCGCCAGCCGAAAGCTGATGCGCCACAGGAGCCACAATCTTCAAAAGAGAGTGCCGACGTTAAACCAGAGAAGGGTGAAGGTCGCCCTCCTCGCGAGCGTCATAACAAGCGTAACTTCCGCAACCGCCGCGACAGCCGTCACGACAACCCCAAGCAAGCGCAAGCAAATGCCACACCGGCAAAGAAGGAGGAGTAATCGAAATGCACAGAGTCATAGGCATAGTGTGTTTAATCATTACACTGTCGGCGTGTAGTATCATGCCCGACAAGGTGGTAATGAAAGATGTTGATGTGAACAATTGGCATAAGACCATCTCACTGGAGTTCGACAACAAGACCGAGCAGGAGCGTGACTTGAGCATCATGCTACACGTAAACAGCCGCTACGAGGCTAAGAATATAGCCTTACAGATAAAGATGTATTCACCCGACTCATTGTGCTATAGCGAGGAGGTGTTTCTGCCAAGCAGTATAGAGTGGCATTTACCCACTGCCAGCCCCACTGATGTGGAGATACCCTACCGTCATAATGTAAGCCTGAAGCACAAGGGTAAATATATGTTTGAGATTACGCCACTAGAGAGTATCTCGGGCGTGGAGGCTGCGGGAATAAATTTTCAGAAGAATTAGTATAACCCTTAAAACATTGCGATTTTGGGAAAGGATAAGTTAAAACGATTTGCCGAGAATCTCACATTCAGCTGCATGGTACAGCCCGAATTTGATGAAATATTTCATAAGGACCACCCTTTGAAAGGTCGCTGGCACGAGGATTTCTTCCACAACAACAACCCCATCATCTTAGAGTTGGGATGTGGCAAGGGAGAATATACCATAGCCCTCGCCGAGCGCAATCCTAATGCCAACTATATAGGTGTGGATATCAAGGGCGCCCGCATGTGGCGTGGTGCAAAGACCGCCACCGAGACAGGCATGACCAACGTAGGATTCCTGCGCACGCGCATCGAGTTCATCAACTCGTTCTTTGCCGAGGGCGAAGTTGCCGAGATATGGATTACGTTCCCCGACCCACAGCTCAAGACACGCCGTGCCAAGAAACGCCTCACGTCGCCTATATTTTTGGAATACTATGCGCAGTTCCTATCTGCCGACGGCTGGATTAATCTCAAGACCGACTCGCAGCATCTCTATGGTTATACCAATTTTGTGGTAAACCACTTCTCTCTCCCATGCCAGGCGTCAAACAACGACATCTACGGCACAGGTTTCGCCGATGCAGAGTTATCGGTCAAGACCGCCTACGAAAGCAAGTTCTTGCAACGAGGGCTACCCATCACCTACACCCGTTTCTCGCTGGCTGGAGGCAAGTGTTTCCCCATGGTTGAGTGGGACGAGGATGAGAAGTTGGAAAAAGATAACGAGCAGGCTCGTATAGGCATCAGCAAGTGCTAATCCCATCCATTACAATACACATCCCAAAGATTTCAGTCTTTGGGATGTATTTGTTTTACAGAAACCTGTCGGATGTCGAATTTCCATTTTCCGCACATAACTTTTATAAAAATATCGGGGGTTAATTTACCCTAAAAGCATTTTTTTCTACCTTTGTATGAAATAGACGTGACCTTAAATTGATAATTCACACTAAAATTATATTACCATGAACAATTTTGAGTATTACAACCCTGTCCGAGTGCTGTTTGGTGCCGGCGAGTTGAAGCGAATTGGCGAGGAGGCAAAGGCTTTAGGCAAGAACGTATGCCTTGTCTCATACAAGGATTTGACATTCCTACAACCCCTGATGGAGCGCATTGAGGGCATGTTGAAAGATGCTGGATTGACTGTCAGCACATTCTATGAGGCCGAGCCTAATCCCGAGATTACAACAATAGCAAAGGGTGTTGAGCTGTGCAAGCAGCAGAATATTGATTTGGTTATCGGCGTTGGTGGCGGTAGCGCAATGGATGCTGCAAAGGCCATAGCTGCGGGCGTATATTACGAGGGTGATTTATGGAACATGGTATTCAGCCGTCACGACCAGGTAGAGGCTGTGCCTCCAACGAAGTCGTTGCCCACGATGATGATTCCTACGCTGCCAGCTACGGGTAGCGAGATGAACAATTGCTCGGTTGTAAGCAACGCCGCCCTGAAAGAGAAGTCATACATCTGGAGTCCTGTACTCTACCCAAAGACATCAATCATCGACCCTGAGCTGACTCTCACCCTGCCAGCATTCCAGACTGCATGTGCTGCTGCTGACACAATCTCTCACGTATTGGAGATTTACATCAATGGTGAGGAGGACAGCGACGTGCAGCACTACTTTCAGGAGGGCGTCATCCGCACCGTTATCGACAACGTGGGTAAGGTATTGGCTGACCCTGCCAACATCTCGGCTCGTTCACACTTGCAGTGGGCCGCAACATGCGCCATCAACGGATGGGCATCACCAGGCGATGCGTGGACCCCTATCCACCAGATTGGTCATGTGCTGACATCGCGCCACCGCGTACCACACGGAGCATCGCTCTCCATATTGATGCCTGCATGGATGAAGTATATGCACTCGCGCCGTCTGTCGCAGTATGTGCGCTTTGCCAAGAATGTTATGCAAGTTGATACCACGGGTAAGAGCCATGAGGAGATTGCCCTGGAGGGTATTGAGCGTTTCAAGCAGTTCCTGGGCGATATAAAGACACCTCTCACCCTGCGTGACTACAACATCACCGAGGAGGAGCTGCCAGCCATCGTCGAGGGCGTGGTACGCGTGAGCTTCGGTCAGGATGGCATGCTGAAGTGCAACCCACCTGCAAGCCGCGAGGATATCATGGAGGTCTTGAAGCTCGCTTATTAAGATAATATATAAGAACATACGATAAATGTAGCCCCACCAAGTTGTTGGTGGGGCTTTTAATATACTCTATTCACGACCTATTTATCACTTTATAGTAACTTATTGATGCGGAATGAATTAATATCTATATATTTGCCATATGAAATGTGCATTGATTACTGGTGCTTCGTCGGGAATGGGGCTCGAGTATGCCCGTCAGTTGGCGGCAATGGGGTATAATATTGTTGCCGTGAGCAACGATATGGAAGGGAATCGCCGTGTGGCGGAGGAGTTGGCGCAGAGGTATGGCATTTGGGCAGAGTCGTTGTATGCCGATTTGTCGCAGCCAGAGAGTGCCCAGCAGATATATGAGAAGGTAACAAAGCGAGGTTTGGAAGTAGAGATTCTCATCAGTAATGCAGGCATGCTGCTGTTCTCGCTATTGGAGAATACCCCGGAGCAGAATATAGAGAAAATAATCTCGCTGCATTGCACCACGCCAACACTTCTGTGTCGTCTGTTTGCTCATGACATGCGTCGCCGTGGACGTGGCAGAATATTGATTATGAGCTCGATAACAGCATGGACTCCATATCCAACCATATCGTTGTATGCAGCAACGAAAGTCTATCTCAAGAACTTCGGACAGTCGTTGTGGTATGAGATGCGCGACTCGGGTGTGAGTGTGACGACAGTATTCCCCTCGGCTGTGGATACGCCTTTCTACACGCTGAACGACAGGATGCGGCGCAGACTGCGACGCTGGGGGTTGATGATGAGTGCCGAGCAGGTGGTGCGCAAGGCCATCAGGGCGATGATGCACTCACGCCGACGTTGTCTGCCCGGCATAATGACTAAAATAGAAGCAGGTATATGTGCCATATTACCTGCTTGTGCATTGTTACCGATACTCAAACTAAAGTCGGTAAGAAAGATATTGGAGGGGCTTAGTTAGTCTTTTTGCTGCGAATCTTCCTGAATGGCAGTTTCAACACTCCAAACAGAGCCTCACCAAATATGCCGGTGTTCATCTTTGAAACGCCCTCACGTCGTTCGGTGAAAATGATTGACACCTCGCTGAGCTTCAGTCCTAAACGCCATGCCGAGTATTTCATCTCGATTTGGAAACCATAGCCCTTCATCTGTACTCTATCCAAATCCAATGTCTCCAGTGCATGACGTGAGTAGCATACAAATCCTGCCGTGGCATCGCATATCGGCATGCGGGTGACATATCTGACATACATCGAGGCGGTGTAGGATAGCAGCAGGCGCGACATAGGCCAATTGATGATGTTTACACCCTGCACATATCGTGAGCCCACAACCACATCGTATCCCTCGCAAGCCCGCTCATAGAGGCGTTCCAAGTCGTTGGGATTGTGTGAAAAATCGCAATCCATCTCAAATACATAGTCATAATCATGCTCTAATGCCCACTTAAATCCCATGATATATGCCGTGCCCAGGCCGAGCTTGCCACTGCGCTCCAAGAGATGAAGGCGCGTAGGAAACTCTACCTGACGCTGCTTCACGACCTGTGCCGTGCCGTCGGGCGAGCCATCGTCAATGACCAGCATCTGATAATCGCCCTTGAGTGTCATCACCGTGTCAATCATCTTCGAGATGTTGTCTATCTCGTTGTATGTGGGTATGATAACAAGTTTTTTCATGCTATGAATCTACTAATATTGCTCCTTCTCGTTTGGAAAATCTTGCTCCTTAACATCACTAACATAGTGTGATATGGCTTCACTCATGACTCCGTGCAAATCGGCATAACGACGCAGGAATCGTGGAGAGAAGTCGTTTGTAATGCCCAGCATGTCGTGTATCACAAGCACCTGACCATCGGTTGCACCGCCGGCACCAATGCCAATAGTTGGGATGGTGAGCTGCTCGGTAACGCGAGCTGCAAGCGTTGCGGGAATCTTCTCCAGCACCACAGCGAAACAACCAGCCTCTTCCAGCAAGTGTGCATCGTGTATGAGTTTCTGAGCCTCGGCCTCCTCCTTTGCACGCACATTGTAGGTGCCGAACTTATGTATTGACTGTGGCGTAAGTCCCAGGTGACCCATGACGGGGATACCTGCCGAGATAATGCGTTGCACCGACTCAAGAATCTCCTCGCCGCCCTCAATCTTCACAGCATCGGCCTCGGTCTCCTTCATGATGCGGATGGCCGAGTCGAGCGCAATCTTGGAATTACCTTGATATGTTCCAAATGGCAAGTCCACTACCACCAAAGCACGGGTTACACCACGCACAACCGAGCGGGCATGGTATATCATCATATCAAGTGTTATGGGCAACGTGGTTTCGTATCCCGCCATGACGTTTGCTGCCGAGTCACCCACAAGGATAACATCCACACCAGCCTTGTCAACAATCTTGGCGGTTGAATAGTCATATGATGTAAGCATGGCTATCTTCTCGCCACGCTGCTTCATTTCTGTTAGACGCAGAGTCGTTACGGCTCTGACTGATCCTGCTACTGACATTTTAATCGGTTTAATGTAACTGTTAAATATATGCTAAATATTATTTGCGACAAATGTAGGTAAGTTTTACGGGTAAAGCAAATTTTCGCCAATACATCTTGCTTCTACCCAATCAAATGACGCAATGCCGCAAAATATTCCCACAATACCACGCCCCCTGCGACCGATACATTTACAGAATGTTTAGTGCCCGCCTGAGGAATTTCAATTGCTCCGTCACACATGTTTACCACCTGCTGATCAACACCCTCGACCTCATTGCCGAATATGAGAGCATATTTTCTGTCGGCCTCAATCTCAAGCTCGTCAAGCATCACTGCTCCCTCGACCTGCTCAATGGCAAGCAACGTGTAACCCTGGGCCTTGAGTTCGGTGGCACACTCCGCAGTTGTCGGGTAGTATTTCCACTCGATGGTGAGCTCTGCGCCGAGGGCACTCTTGTGAATGTCGCGTGATGGAGGTGTGGCCGTAATGCCGCACAATGCTATTCTCTCAATGGCGAAGGCGTCACCCGTACGGAAAAAGGCTCCTATGTTCTGCGCCGAGCGTACATTGTCCAGAACCACCACTACGGGTATGCGTTTCATCTTTGCAAACACATCCGCAGAGGGGCGGTTGAGTTCTGAATTGGTAATTTTTCTCATTTCTTAAGTCATTTCTTCATACAAATATACTACAAATCGAGAAAATAACTTAACTTTGTGAGTTATAATTTAACTTTTTGAGCTGTGAAACGAATTACACGATTGTTATTGGTGGTGTTTATATCTTTGGTGCAGGCCATGAGTGTGGCTGCGCAGGAGGATATGAAGTTGCTTGTGGGTGCTGATTTCGACACCTACTTTGATAATCGCGAGTATGCTGGCAGCGATATTGGCATTTCTCAAACCATCTTCTCGTCACGACTGACTCCAACCATAGGTGTTGAGTGGAATCGCCACAACCGCCTTATGCTGGGTGTGGATATGTGGTCGAATCATGGTGATGACACCAAATTCATCTCAAAAGCACGTCCACAACTCTATTATCAGTTTGATAATAATAAGGTGACAGCCGCCGCGGGAATCTTCTCGCGCGAAAAGCTCATGGGTGACTACACCGAACTCATCTTCAGTGACTCGGTGCGTTTCTTTGAGAATCGTGTAAATGGTTTTATGGGGCAGTATCGTGGCCGACGAGGCTTTGTGGAGCTCTCGCTTGATTGGTATGGAATGTATTCCGAGGCTTCGCGTGAGAAGTTTCGCATACTATCGGCAGGACGCTACTATTTCGATAACTACCATCGTCGCTTCTATGGCGGATATGCCATGCAGATGGGTCACTATGCCGGTAGCGAGAACATTCAGGGATGTGTGGTTGACAACATCATCGTGATGCCTCATGTGGGCGCACGCTTCACGGCATTCTTTGATTTTGATGTGAGCCTTCACTACATCCAGACCATGCAGCGTGACCGTGCAAACGAGGAGTCTTTCTCAATGCCCGGAGGTGGAATGTTGAGAGCCAGGATGGAGAAGTGGGGCGTGTTCCTGGAAGAACAGCTTTACGTGGGCGACAACTTGCAACCCTATTATTCAACTTTCCGCAGCGACTCCTTCCCTTATGGTTATGGAGGCGACCTTTATGCGGGCGAGCGATTCTTTGGCACGGATGACGGAGTGTATAGCAACACAAAGGTTGGATACAACAGAAAGTTCTTTGACTCAACGCTTCACGTAAATGCTTTTATTGCAATGCAGTATGATGGCCAGGTGTGGGGCACGAAGCAGATGGTGCAGTTGTCGGTGCGCCTAAACAAGAATATTGATTTACAGCAAAAACGATAAACTATTGATATATGACAAACTTAACTAACACAGAAGTAAACGAGCCAAAGGAGAGGCTTAACTTTGTAGAAGAGGTTATCGAGGAGGCTATTGCCAAGGGAGAGAAACGTGTGCAGACCCGCTTTCCACCCGAGCCCAACGGCTACCTTCACATAGGTCATGCCAAGGCCATCTGTCTGGACTTTGGCGTAGCGGCTAAATATGGCGGCGTATGCAACCTTCGATTTGACGATACCAACCCCACCAAGGAGGATATGGAGTATGTGGAGGCCATCAAGGAGGATATCCAGTGGCTCGGCTTTCAGTGGGGTAACGAGTACTACGCTTCGGATTACTTTCAGCAGTTGTGGGACTTCGCCATCCGCCTAATCAAGGCGGGCAAGGCATACATCGACGAGCAGACATCTGAGGAGATTGCTGCGCAGAAAGGTACTCCTACGCAGGCTGGCGTAGAGAGCCCATACCGCAACCGCCCCATCGAGGAGAGCCTCGAGCTGTTTGAGAAGATGAATCGTGGCGAGATTGAGGAGGGCAAGATGGTGCTGCGTGCCAAGATTGATATGGCAAGCCCTAACATGCACTTCCGCGACCCTATCATCTACCGCGTTGTGAATCATCCTCACCACCGCACAGGCGACAAGTGGAAGGCATATCCAATGTACGACTTCGCACACGGCCAGAGCGATTACTTTGAGGGTGTCACCCACTCGTTGTGTACCCTTGAGTTTGTACCTCACCGCCCACTTTACGATTTGTTCGTAGATTGGGTTAAGGAGGGCGACGGCCTGGGTGACTACCGCCCACGTCAGTATGAGTTCAACAAGCTCAACCTTAACTATACGCTTATGAGCAAGCGTAACCTGCTAATCCTTGTTAAGGAGGGTTTGGTCAGCGGCTGGGATGACCCTCGCATGCCTACTTTGTGCGCCTTCCGCCGCCGTGGTTACTCGCCCGAGTCAATCCGCAACTTTGTCGATAAGATTGGTTACACCACCTACGACGCACTCAACGACTTCGCTCTGCTTGAGAGTGCAGTGCGTGACGACCTTAACAAGCGTGCTACGCGCGTAAGTGCCGTTATCAACCCTGTGAAGCTTGTCATCACAAACTACCCCGAGGGTCAGGTTGAAGCTATGGAGGCTGTGAACAATCCCGAGGACCCCGAAGCAGGCACCCACACCATTGAGTTCAGCCGTGAGCTGTGGATGGAGCGCGACGACTTTATGGAGGATGCGCCCAAGAAGTATTTCCGTATGACCCCCGGGCAGGAGGTACGCCTGAAGAATGCCTACATCGTCAAGTGTACGGGCTGCGAGAAGGACGAGCAGGGCAACGTGACAACCGTTTATGCCGAGTATGACCCCGACACCAAGACAGGCATGCCGGGCAGCAACCGCAAGGTTAAGGGTACACTGCACTGGGTTAGCTGCGACCACTGCCTGAAGGCCGAGGTACGTCTCTACGACCGTTTGTGGAAGGTGGAAAATCCTCGTGACGAGATGGCTGCCATCCGCAAGGAGCAGGGCTGCGAGGCATTGGATGCTATGAAGCAGATGATTAATCCCGACTCACTCACTGTGCTTACCGAGTGCTATGTAGAGAAGTATCTGGCCGATGCCAAGCCACTCGACTACTTGCAGTTCCAGCGCATCGGTTACTTCAACGTGGATAAGGACTCTACCCCCGACCACCTTATCTTTAACCGCACCGTGACGCTTAAGGATTCGTGGGCAAAGATGAATAAGTAATAGAATACTTTATAAGAAAGAAGGGGCTGTCACTTCAACAAGTTTGAAGGACAGCCCTATTTTATTAGCATTATATAGTACGATATATTCTCACCGATAAATCAAAAATATATCAGTTAGAAGATATGCACAAATGTGGTTATCTACTCTGCCGAACTGCTATCGCTATGTTTATTTTCAGCAAATAATTGCCACGTGCTGAAAATAAAAACCCCGAAAAACCTAATTTAAATTTTGAATTCTCTTTTTCATTGCTTACCTTTGCAACCCGTATCACCCTCTTATATCGGGCGTAAGGTTAAATACGCGACGATGCCGCAAGGTAGTAGTGCTTGGGATTATGGGCCAAGGGGCAGTATGGTAAACCCTGCGCAGCGATAATGTTGAACGATTAATTTTTAATATTTGTTGCAACAATGAACAAAGATGCAATCATTAAGCTCGTGAACGAGCAGATGTGGGCTAAGAACGAGGCTGATGTCCCACAGTTTGGTGCTGGTGATACTATCACCGTAACTTACCGTATCGTGGAGGGTAACAAGGAGCGTTTGCAGAGCTTCCGTGGTGTTGTTATCCAGATTAAGGGTACAGGCAAGACAAAGATGTTTACTATCCGTAAGATTTCTAACGGTGTAGGCGTTGAGCGTATCTTCCCTCTCTACTCTCCTCACATCGACCACATCGAGGTTAATAAGTATGGTGTTGTACGTCGTGCACGTATCTACTACTTGCGTAACCTCACAGGTAAGAAGGCTCGTATCAAGGAGCGTCGCATTTCAAAGTAGTCGAGTACTACTGCGGTTCACAAAAGGCTGTCCATTGGGCAGCCTTTGTTTTTTTATGGAGAGTATGTAGCCACAGCAGAGTCGCAAATATGCTACTTTTCCTTTCTGCATATTGTACCAATCTTGCTCCTCTTGATTCAGGATAAGCGACAAACCCCTACCTTTGACAAAGGGAGGGGACTTTAGGGGAGGGAATGTTAATATGGTTGGCGGCCGCCGCCGATTCAAGCCGACACGAAAAATGTTATTACGCCACAGGAACAGATGGCATACAGATACAAAAAAAACCGAGCCCTTATTAGGACTCGGCTTGAAGAGGCGGCTACCTACTCTCCCACCTAAATAGGCAGTACCATCGGCGTGAGTGAGCTTAACTTCTCTGTTCGGAATGGGAAGAGGTGGAACCTCACTGCTATAACCACCTAAAAGAACTATACGTTTCAGTGTATCGAAACTATGCGGTTGAAC
>JAFOHD010000015.1 GCA_017421945.1 Alistipes sp.
AAGCCACAGAAGTCAGGTGTTGAGGGTGGTCAGCAGGTTATCGAGAACCCTATCCTCTCTAACTTTAAGGAGGGCCTCTCTGTGTTGGAGTACTTTATCTCTACTCACGGTGCGCGTAAGGGTTTGGCCGATACTGCGTTGAAGACCGCCGATGCGGGTTACTTGACCCGTCGTTTGGTGGATGTTGCACAGGATGTAATCATCAACGAGGAGGATTGCGGCACATTGCGTGGTTTGACAGCTACGGCTATCAAGCGTAATGACGATGTCGTACAGTCACTCTACGATCGTATCCTGGGCCGCACAGCGTTGAACGATATCATCCACCCAATCACAGGTGAGGTTATGTGTGCTGCCGGTGAGGAGATTACCGAGCAGATTGCCGAGGCTATTGACAAGTCTCCATTGGAGTCTGTTGAGATTCGTTCGGTTCTTACCTGCGAGGCACGCCGTGGTGTATGTGCCAAGTGTTACGGCCGCAACCTTGCTACAGCCCGCATGGTTCAGAAGGGTGAGGTTGTAGGTGTTATCGCGGCACAGTCAATCGGTGAGCCAGGTACCCAGCTGACACTTCGTACGTTCCACGTCGGTGGTGTTGCGGGAGGCTCAACAGTTGAGACTAACATTGTGTCAAAGTATGCTGGTCGTCTGGAGATTGACGAGTTGCGCACAATCAAGGGCAAGGCTGCAAATGGCGAGGCTGCAAATATCGTTATTTCACGCCAGTCGGAGTTGCGTATCGTAGATCCAAAGACCGACATCACACTCTATACTCACGCATTGCCTTATGCTGCAACACTCTTTATGCAGGATGGTGCCGAGGTTAAGAAGGGCGACTTGATTTGCGAGTGGGATCCATATAATGCAGTAATCATTGCCGAGTCTGAGGGTAAGATCTCTTATGAGAATATCATCGAGGGTGTTACTTATCGTGACGAGCGTGACGAGCAGACAGGTCTTTCAGAGAAGGTTGTTATCGAGTCACGTGACCGTACCAAGAACCCTGTTATCCGCATCGTGAATAAGGATGGTGATGAGATTAAGTCATACAACTTGCCTGTTACGGCTCACATCATGATTAAGGACAATGCCAAGATTAAGGCTGGCGATATCCTTATTAAGATTCCACGTGCCGTAGGTAAGGGTGGTGGCGATATCACCGGAGGTCTTCCACGTGTTACCGAGCTCTTTGAGGCTCGTAACCCATCTAATCCTGCAATCGTGTCAGAGATCGATGGTGAGGTAACATTCGGTAAGATCAAGCGTGGTAACCGCGAGGTTGTCATCACATCAAAGCAGGGTGAGGTTCGTAAGTACTTGGTGCCACTGTCACGCCAGATTGTGGTTCAGGAGAACGACTACGTTAAGGCCGGTATGCCACTCTCTGATGGTGCTACCACACCAAGCGACATCTTGCGTATCTTGGGACCAACGAAGGTTCAGGAGTACATCGTGAACGAGGTTCAGGAGGTTTACCGTATGCAGGGTGTGAAGATCAACGACAAGCACTTTGAGGTTATTGTTCGTCAGATGATGAGCAAGGTGAAGATTGAGGATCCGGGTGATTCACGCTTCTTCGAGGATCAGATTGTTGATAAGTGGGAGTTCATGGATGTGAACGACGAGCTTTACGACAAGGTAGTTGTTGAGGATGCGGGTGATTCACAGAATGTTCAGCCAGGCCAGATTATCTCAATGCGTAAGTTGCGTGACGAGAACTCAGCACTCAAGCGTCGCGATATGAAGCTTGTCCAGGTGCGTGACATTGTTCCTGCAACATCAAACCAGGTGCTTCAGGGTATCACTCGTGCAGCATTGCAGACATCGAGCTTCATCTCGGCTGCATCGTTCCAGGAGACTACAAAGGTTCTCAACGAGGCTGCCATCCAGGGTAAGATTGACCCATTGGAGAACTTGAAGGAGAACGTAATCTGCGGTCACTTGATTCCAGGTGGTACAGGTTTGCGCGAGTACGACAACTTGGTTGTAGGTCTTAAGGCCGATGTTGCGGAGTTAAGCTCACAGGCCGAGTAAGATTAGGTAGTGTGGGGCATTCCCACCCATATATTGAAAATAACTCACTCCGAATGGGGTGGGTTATTTTTTTATGATACTGAGGAGGGATATGAGAAAATTTTGCATTTTGAATTAATATATTGTATCTTTGTGCTCGTCGCTGTGGCGGCGGGATTTGGCTCTATAGTTCAAGGGATAGAACGGAGGTTTCCTAAACCTCAGATTCGCGTTCGAGTCGCGGTGGAGCTACATTTTTATTTATTGCGGTATGAAGGTATTTCGTAGTGTAAAGGATTTGGGCAATCTTCAGCAGGCCCTTCAGGAGGCTATGGAGATTAAGGCCGACCGTTTTAAGTATCAGGAGTTGGGTAAGAACAAGACTGCGCTCTTGATTTTTTTTAACAATAGCCTGCGTACACGTCTTTCAACGCAGAAGGCGGCCATGAATTTGGGCATGAATGTCATTGTGCTCGATGTGAATCAGGGTGCATGGAAGCTCGAAACCGAGCGTGGCGTTGTGATGGATGGCGACAAGAGCGAGCATCTGCTCGAGGCTATACCTGTGATGGCGAGCTACTGCGACATCATTGGAGTGCGTTCGTTTGCCACATTCGAAAGCCGCGAGGATGATTATCAGGAGAAGATACTTGAGCAGTTCATTCAGTATTCGGGCAAGCCCGTATTCTTTATGGAGAGTGCTACGGTGCATCCTTTGCAGTCGTTTGCCGACCTTATCACCATCGAGGAGTATAAGCAGAGCAAGCGACCCAAGGTGGTGCTTACGTGGGCTCCACACCCCAAGGCTTTGCCTCAGGCTGTGCCTAACTCGTTTGCCGAGTGGATGAATGCTGCCGATGTTGATTTTGTGGTTACTCACCCCGAGGGTTATGAACTTGACCCGCAGTTTGTTGGTGATGCAAAGGTAGAGTATGACCAGATGAAGGCCTTTGAGGGTGCAGACTTTATCTATGCCAAGAACTGGAGTTGCCCGGGAGTCACACGCCCCGAGGATTATGGCAAGGTTTTGTCAAAGGATATGAGTTGGACAGTTAGTGAACGTCAGATGGCAGTGACAAACGATGCGCACTTCATGCACTGTCTGCCTGTAAGACGAAACATGATAGTTACCGATGATGTCATTGAGTCGCCCCGCTCACTGGTAATCCCCGAGGCTGCCAATCGTGAGATTTCGGCTACCGTGGTACTGAAGCGAATGCTGGAGGCTTTGAAGTAGGGTGAAAGGATATGAAAAAGGCTGCTAATTGGTGATTAGCAGCCTTTTTTTGTTAGAAGTAGTAACCTACGCTCAACTGCAAGTTGGATTGTTTGTTCTTGCCGGTTGTGAAGCCCAACACCTCGGTGCGGTTGAATGCTCCGTTGTAACGTGCCGAGAGCGCCAATTTCCAAACTGTGGCCTCCACGCCGATGGCATAACCAACCGTTGGTGTTTTGATGTGCCACTCAACCTGGTTTGATACACCCTCAGCGTCGTCCATTACGCAGAAACGTGGGCCAATCTGCAGGCTCAGAAGCCCCAATACCTTGTAATTAAGCAGCAGAGGCACCTCCACCTGGTTAGTCTTCAATCTGCCGTCGGTTCCCGATACTGCAAAAGAGTTGCGAGAATATACAACCTCAGGGTGTACACCCCATTTCCCCCAGTTCAAATCAGCCATGGCACCCACGCACCATCCTGTGTTTGAACGGATGTTAAACTCGTTGAGGGCGCTGCTGAAGTCATTAGCTTGGTAGTCAAGACCAGCCTTTAATCCAAACTTAAATTCCGGCACCACGCCTGCTGATGCATATGATGTAATGCAAAGTGCAGCTAAAAGTAAAAATAGTCGTTTCACTGTTATAAAGTATTAGGTTTATAATTCTATCGTTTGCATCCCTTTGCGCCTTTCGCGCCAGAGATGGTGTAGTTAAATATGTTCTCCTTGTAGCTTGTGGTCTTGAACGATGAGTCGCGCTTACGCTCGAAGGCTACCTCTATAAGTCGCTCGGTGAGCTCGGTAAACGACACACCTGTTGCCTCCCAAAGGTAGAACGAGAGTGAGCCGGGGATGGTGTTTATCTCGTTTACATATATGTTGCCTGTTGCTTCGTCAATCATAAAGTCGATGCGCGCCACGCCGTCACAAGCCAGAGCCTTGAATGTAGCTACGGCCGTTGTGCGTATGTGGTTGGTAACATCCTCAGGCAGGTTTGCCGGAATCTCACGCACCGTAGAGTGCATTCCGCGAGACTCCTTCACGCCACCTTTCGTGCCGCCCTTGGCACCTCCTCCGAGATATTTGTCGGCGTAGCTCAAAATCTCGCCACTACGTATGGGAGCCTCGCACACCGAAGCCTCACACTCGTAGTAGTTGCCCAGCACCGAGCAGTTTATCTCCTTGAGCTTCTCAACCAAATGCTCAACAATGATGCGCTTTGAGTAGCTTACAGCGTTCTCGATGGCCTCCACCAACTCGTCACGATTATGCGCTGCGCTGATGCCCACACTTGAGCCCGAGTCGGCAGGCTTCACAATCATTGGGTAGCCCAGCTGCTTTTCTATACGCTCCATCACCTGCTGCTGAGCGTCAAACCACTCCTTGTCGCAGAACCATGCGTAGTTGATGACATCGATGCCGTTGGCAGCAAGAATCATCTTCATGGTAATCTTGTCCATGCCGTTTGCCGAGGCGAGTACGTTGCACCCTGCATAAGGAATACCCGTCATCTCTATCGTACCCTGGAACGAGCCATCCTCGCAGTTCGTGCCGTGCAGGGCAGGGATGATTACATCAATTTTTGTGACAATGTCGCTGCCCAGCAGGGGCTTCTTTACTTTGTAGAGGTTGTTGTCGCCATATGCAGGGCGCAGATACACCTCGGTGCATGAGTTGTAAAGCTGCTCCATCTGCTTGTAGTTGGCACTTGTGCGCAGAGCCTCGCCCGTGTACCAGCGGCCCTCCTTTGAGATGTAGATGGGTGTAATATCATATTTCTCGGTGTTGATTGCCTCCATGGTCTGTATGGCGGTAAGAACCGATATCTCGTTCTCGACCGAGCGGCCACCGAAGATTACTCCTACGTTAATTTTACTTTTCATTGTATGCGAATGGTTTCTATGGTTTATTTGAATGAGTCGGGCAAATCGTTTTCATATAGTATTATGTCTCCTGCGCGCAGTTGCTGTGAGAGTGTGGCCGATGCCTCGGCAAATGAGTCTGCCACAATGATTTGCCCAGAGGGGAACTCAGCATCCTGCAATCCCAACATGATGGCATCGCGGTTGGTGCGATTGACAACGATTGCAATGTCGCATGCCGCGGCCATATCTCGTCCCAACTCGCGGTTTAGGTCTGCCTGACGCTCACCCAGTTCCACAAATCCGGGTGTTACCACTATGCGGCGCGCTCCTTCGGGTCGGGTGAAGTTGTGCAACACCTCCAATGCCATCTTCGCACCCATGGGGTTTGAGTTGTAGGCATCGTCAAGAATTGTTATACCCCCGGCCGTACGCTTCAGGCTCAGGCGGTGTTCAATCTGCTCAATCTGTCGCATGGCGCGCTTCTGCTGTGCCTCGCCTATGCCCATGTGGTCGGCAACGGCAACGGCTGCCAGCAGATTGAGTATATTGCCTCGGCCTACAAGGCGGGTGGAGTAACCCTCACGCACATCACCTTGACAGTCAATGTCAAACGTGGTTGCTGTGTTGGAGTAACTAATATCTACGGCGCGGTAGTCGGCATCGTGATTCTTCACAGCGTAACCCACAAGTGGAGCTTTGTGGTCGATGGGTTTTGAGGCAATCAGTTCCGAGTCCATATTTACAACGGCCAGACCTCGCTCGGGCAGGGCGTCAATAAGTTCAAACTTCGTGCGGCGTACATTTTCCACCGAGCGGAATGTCTCAAGGTGCATCTCGCCCACGGCAGTAACCACACCCACCTGGGGGTGTACCAGCTCGCAAATCTCCTTGATGTCGCCCACCTGCTTGGCTCCCATCTCAACGATAAATACCTGGTGGTGGGGCTTGAGATGTTCCCTTATGGTGCGCACCACACCCAGCGTGGTGTTGAAATTGCCGGGCGTCATCAGCACATTGTACTTCTCCGAGAGTATGCGGTAGAGGTAGTGCTTTGTTGATGTCTTGCCGAAGCTGCCCGTGATGCCTATAATCTTCAGGTCGGGCATCGAGTGCAATATGCGCTTTGCGTCGTTGTAGTACCAGCGCGATATGGCCGCCTCTAAAGGCTTGTTCAGGAGGTTTGCCACGAGCATTACCACAGGCAGGGCAAGCAGAGCTGCACCTGCGCTCAATATATAGTCGGGATTGATAAAGTATATGCAGCCCAATACCCCAGCACTGAGGATTGCCGCCGTTGCAAGCAGTCGCTTAACTCGATTGGTATAGACTATGGGTTTCTTATACACAACCCTCAGGCGGCGTGCCGCCTCCCCCGCCATACATACCCCTGTGGCACTCCACAACCATAGTTTGTCGGCCAGGAATATGCCCATAATGGTAGCTGCAACCAGCAGGATGAGTTGCGGCAGATTGACGTACTGCCTCAGCCAGCGCATATAACGCTCCTCACGATACGAGTTTTGCTGGAACATCTGCACGTCGTAACGCACCACAGCCACCCAGTATGGAATGTAGCATAGCAGGAATATGATATATTTAATCTCCATTTCTTCTTATCTCCTTACTTAAAAAACTCTCCACCACACGCATAAAGAGTGGCGTATTCTCAAGGAATGAGTAGTGGCCTGCCCCCGCCACGGTCACAAGCCCTGCGTCGGGTATGAGCTTCTCCATCCTCTTGGCATCGGCAAGGGGTGTTGCCGTGTCGTTCTCGCCCCAGAAGAGCAGGGTAGGGGCTTGAATCTTGGGCATCAGGTGGCATAAATCCTCATTCACACACTTCGACAATATGGCTCGCATGCGAGGTGAGGCGTTGTTGTAGTCCGACGAACCGGCCTTGGCCCGGCGTTTTTCAATCATCTGTTGCGCACGCTCCTTCCCCATAAGAATCGGTGCCAGCCACTTCATCAGCTTGAAAGTATATACCTTGCGGTAGTATGTAAATGAACGTCTGGGTTTTACGCCGGCAGCATCAACAAGGATTATCTTCTGCGTCTTGTTGCGCGAGGCGTAAACTATCGACACACGCCCTCCGAATGAGTGACCAACCAGTATGGGATTTTCAATGCCTTCAGCCTGGGCTATGGCCTCCACCGAGCGGGTGTACTCCTCTACGCCCCACACTGCTGACGGCTCCTCGCTCTGCCCGAAGCCCGCAAAATCGACATTGATGACCATAAAACGCTCCTCAAGAAAAGGCAATACCCTCTGCCAAATCTCTGTCGAGCAGCCCCAGCCATGCAGCAAAAACAGCGGATGTCCCGCACCGCTTCGGGTGTAGTGCAACCTCGTTCCCTGATATGTGATACTCTTGCCCATAAGTTAATATGCAAAGATACTATTTTTTTCAATATACGGATTGCACTTTTATAATAATCTGCTATTATATTTTTCTGTAGATCCTTCAACCTCACACTTGATGCCAAAATGTATATTTCATTTATTAACAGGGTGGGATTGTCCTGCTTGTGGCATTCAACGAGCATTTCATTCACTCTTGCACGGTGAATTGATATTGGCATTGAGGTATAATTACTTCTTGATATTTTCTATACCTTACTTTGTGGTTGTTGCAATTACAACTTTTTTGCACGGCGAGAGTATTATTGCAATGCGACGATACGTTCAACATCCTACTATTGTGAAATTGTTTTTATATATGACGATTTTGTGGTGGGTTGTCCGTAATATTCCCTGGTGTAAGACATTTATGGGAATGTTATAAAAAAAGCGAGGAGCAATCCTATGATTCTCCTCGCAATGAATTTTTTGATTAAATCAACTATTTCGAGTTCATAATCTCGTTCTGGCGGTTGATGCTCTCAAGGTGGATGGCCTCAAGGACGGTGCGTACAAACTCCTCGCTAAGGCCCATGCCGCGTGTTCTGGAGAGTGTGCGGCGGCAGATGGCCTCCCAACGGTTACTCTGCAATATGGCCACGTTATTAGCCTTCTTGATGTGGCCAATCTTGTCGGCTGTTTTCATGCGCTGACTGAGCAGGTCAAACAGCTCGGAGTCAATCTGGTCAATCTGCTGACGGCAGAGCTTGAGCTCGTCGTTGAACTCGGGGTCATTGGCAGTCTTGGCGCGCCACATGATGTTGTCAATCATGGTGATGCAATCCTGAGGTGTCACCTGCTGCGAGGCGTCGCTCCATGCCTTGTCGGGGTTGATGTGACTCTCAATCATCAAACCATCGAAGCAAAGGTCGGCAGCCTGCTGCGATATGCCGTGCAACAGAGGTCGGCAACCGCAGATGTGCGATGGGTCGCAAATCATCATCATCTCGGGGAAGCGGCTGCGCATCTCAAAGAGCATGTGCCACATTGGCGGATTGCGATATGGACTATGACCGAAGTATGAGAATCCACGATGTATGAGTCCTATGTTCTCCTCCTTGACGCCCTCCTTGATAAAGCGTTTCACGGCACCCTCCCACAGGTTGATGTCGGGAGTCATAGGGTTCTTTATCAGCACCGTGATATCCTCGTTACCGCGAAGTGCCTCGGCAATCTCCTGTATGGCGAATGGCGATACTGTGGTGCGTGCGCCAATCCACAGAATATCAACGCCATGCTTTAGGGCAATCTCCACGTGAGTGCGATTTGCAACCTCCACGGTGATAGGCAGACCTGTTGCCTGCTTCACCTCGTTGAGCCACTCGATACCTACTTCGCCCACGCCTTCGAATGAGCCTGGTTTGGTGCGGGGCTTCCATGTGCCGGCTCTAATGACATCTACTCGGCCCGACTGTGCAAGTTGCATGGCAGTCTCAATGGTCTGCTCGCGCGTTTCGGCACTACATGGGCCTGCAATTATAAGGGGACGTTTCTCCCCAAGCTTAAACCTTCTCATATTACCTAATTACCTAACTTTTGGGCTGTGCCCAATACCTATTTCAATATTTCTCTTATCTTGTTTGCCCTCTGCATGGCCTCCACAAGACCTTGACGGTCGTCCTTCTCAATCATGCGGCGCAGAATCTGGAGCTGGTGAATATGCTCACGCAGGACGTCCAGCACGTTGTACTTATTCTCCAGAAAAATGGGTGCCCATGTCTGCGGTAAGCTCTTTGCCAGACGCACGGTACTCTCGAAACCTCCCGCTGCAAGGTCGAAGATATGTTCCTCTTCGCGCTCTTTCTCCAATACCGTCAGTGCCAGAGCAAAGGATGTTATGTGCGAGATGTGCGAGATGTAGGCGCAGTGCAAATCCTGTTCCTCGGCACTCATGTACTTTATGGGCATACCAATTGCGGAGTATAGTTGCTCGATTGCCTGCAACGCATCTGCATCGGATTGCTCCCTATCGCAGATGACAACCGTGCGACCCTTGAATGCGTCATGCTGGGCAGCTTCAGGACCGCTATGCTCCGTACCCCACATGGGGTGTGTTGCCACCAGACGTCCTCGGTTGGGGTGCATGGCGGTCAATTCACACAACTCCTGCTTGGTGGAGCCCATATCCATCAGTATCTGGTCGCGACGTATGCGGTTGAGAATCTTCACCGCCAGCGTGGGGATTGTATCTACGGGGGTTGCCAGCACTATAAGGTCGCTTTTGTCAAGAGCCTCATCCAGCGTGGTGATGCCATCGACCAACCCCAGCTCCATGGCGCGCCGAGCACTCTTTTCCGAGTGCTCGATACCCATGACGCAGTCGCACAGCTTCTTATCCTTGAGGCTTAAGCCCAGGGAGCCGCCGATAAGACCAAGACCTATGATGGTTGCGGTTTTCATCTCTTTTTATTTTACGAAACGGCTCTTCACGCGCTCTGCAGCCTCTGCCAGACGAGCTGCAGGCATACAGAGTGAGATGCGAATGTACTTTGTGCCCTCCGAGCCGAAGATGCCGCCTGGGGTTACAAATACATCGCACTCGTTGAGGACCTTATCCGAGAATGCAAAGCAGTCGCCCTCGAAATCCTTTGGCATGGCAGCCCATACGAACAAGCCGGCCTGGCCCTTCACATAATCGCATCCAAGTGCGTCAAGCAGTGCATATCCGTGAGCCTCACGCTCGTAGTATGTCTTGTTGAGTTCATCAAACCACTCCATATCCAAAGCCAGAGCCTCGGCAGCTGCAGCCTGCACGGGGTAGAACATACCAGAGTCCATGTTAGACTTGAAACGCAGAATGTCGCTCAGAATGTCGGCACGACCTGCCACAACACCCACACGCCAACCTGCCATTGAGTGGCCCTTACTTGTCGAGTTCATCTCGATAGCTACATCCCAAGCGCCTGGGATAGAGAGTATTGAGAGCTGGAGGTTGTTACGCACAAAGCTGTATGGGTTGTCGTGTACCAGCAAAATGTTGTGTTTGCCGGCGAACTCCACCAACTTCTCAAACAACTCCACTGTTGGGTGTGTTCCCGTAGGCATGTTGGGGTAGTTAACGAACATGAGCTTCACCTTGCTCAAATCCTCCTTCTCAATCTCGTCGAAATCGGGATAGAAGCCATTTCCTGCGTTGAGGCGGTACTCCAGCACCTCACCTCCGGCCAATGTTACGGCTGCGCGGTAGGTAGGGTAGCCTGGGTTTGGCACCAACACCTTGTCACCCTGGTCAAGGAATGCCATGCAGATGTGCATGATACCCTCCTTTGAGCCCAGCAGAGGCAAAACCTCGCTCTTAGGGTCGAGCTTCACGTTATACCACTTCTCGTACCAATCGGCATAGGCCTTGCGCAGGAGCTCGCTACCGTTGTATGGCTGGTATGCGTGTACGTCAGGACGCTGCGCTTCCTTTGCCAAACGGTCGATTACTGCCTGTGCGGGAGGCATGTCGGGGCTGCCGATGCCGAGTGAAATGATGTCGCGACCAGCCTTGCGAAGCTCTGCGATTTCACGATTTTTCTTTGAAAAGTAATACTCCTTGATGCTGTCCATGCGATGTGAAGGAGCGATTGTTACCTTTGCCATAGTTTGTTTTTGTTTTGTGGTTATTTATTATTGATTAATCTATTTCCCATTACGATATACTCCGTAAACATGTATCTCTTTTGTGACAGAGTGCAGGCGGTCAAGATTGCGTATGTAGTCGTCAAGACACTTGAACTCCAGGTCAATGTGGAACATATAGTGCCATGGCTCGCTCGGTATGGGGTATGACTGCAACTTCGAGAGGTTGATGCCCTCCAGTACGCTCAATGCCCGAAGCAGAGAACCCTCCTCGTGGTCGGTCTTGAAGTAGAGCGATGCCTTGTTGGCCAGCTTGTCGGTGTTGTGGTCGAAACGCTTCAGCACCATGAAGCGGGTGTAGTTGCTCTTGTTGGTGTTAATCTCGGGAGCGATGATTTTCAATCCGTAAATCTCGGCTGCAAGCTCACTGGCGATGGCTGCGGTGTGGCGCAACCCCTGCTCGGCTATGTGCTGCGCACTAAGTGCCGTATCCTCGCTCTCGATAAGTTTCCAGGGGTGTTCGTCAAGGTATTCGATGCACTGCAACAGAGCCATCGAGTGGGATTCCACCTCCCTGATATCCTCCAGCTCGACGTCGGGCAGCACCATAAGGTTTTGCTTGATGGGCAGATACACTTCGCCTGCCACTTGCAGATTCTCATCCTGAAGGATGCTGTAATTGGGGATTATCGAGCCTGCGATAGAGTTCTCTATGGCCATCAATCCCATGTCGGCTTCGCCGCTCTTGACGGCCGTAGCAACCTGACGGAAGGTGTCGCACGGAAGTATCTCTATGCGGTCGCTGCCGAAATACTGGTTGGCAGCAATATGGTGGAAACTCGCCTTGTATCCTTGTATAGCAATCTTTAACATAGGGTAATAAAAAATCCCAACCGCAGGCATGCGGTCAGGATAGTTATAATACTTTATGAATAATCTTCATTTAGCACACGACATCCTGACCGCTTGGGCGGTAATAGTAAAATCGCTTATAAAAGAAGAAACCCATATTCAACTCTTGTTAATTACATTCCGACTACAAATATATTATAATTGGTCGATAAAACAAAATTTCGTATCAAAAAAATGCGCTATTTCTTTTGCAAGGCCTCTCGGAGAAACTCGATTGAGTGCTTACGCAGGGCGTTGAGTTTTTCATCCACCTTATTGTAATCTATCTTGGGTATAGACTCCGGATTGTAGCTCTCGGGCGAGATGAATCGCTCGGCCAGACCTAAAGAGCCCAGCAGGGTGTTCAGTCGAGCCATCCCTCGGCTTGAGTTTGTGAGGGTGAGAAACTCTCGGTGGTTGAGTATTGAAAATACCGTGCCGTGGAACGATTCGGTGATAACCATCTCGGCATCACGGAATGTGGCCAGCCACTCCTCGATGGGCATTGCATCGGCAGTGTCGGCTGTGAAGTATTTGATTTTAAGGCCTCGCTGCTGGGCTATCATCTTGACAAACCGATGATTTGCCTCCACCTGCTGTCGGTTGTGTGACTTTAGAAGATATACCGCCAGGATGCGCTCTTTGGGCGCAGAAACATGTTCACACAGCGTGCCGTAGTCGTTGGCGTCAAGCAGCAGCGTGGGGTCCAATACGGTTGTAGCCTCCACACCCAAATGGTTTCGGCACAGCTCTTCGCCCGACTTTTCGCGTACCGATATCGAGTTGAACTTCGCCGCCAAGGCGCGGCAATGCGCACTCTGCCTGTGGGAGTATTCCCACCTATCTACTCCAAACGATGCAGCATAGGCTATGCGGCCGATGTTGCAATCTTGGGCAAAGTCCAAGTACATATCCTCAATGCTGTCGTTGTACTTTGGCCGCCACACCTGGTCGCTGCCCACCACCAAAGCCTCGTACTCATACTCCTGAACTATGTCGGAGGTGTACTTTGTGATTTGATGCGTAGAGTTGATATGTCGCTTCACAAACGCATCCATAACCTCGTTGCGCAGCCGCAGTCGTGTGGGAGCTTGCTTGCCTCGGTGCATGAGTCCGAGCAACTTGCATAGTCTGTACTTCAAGCTATGGCGAAAGTAACGCCATGCCGAGTTGGTCATCACATAATCGATGGTTTGCGGCGAGTGTCCCAGCCTTTGCAGCACTTGCTGCAAGGCGTAGTTTTGCAATATGCCGCCGTAGTTACCCAGCAGGGGTTGTGTTACGATGCCTATCTTCATTATTGGGGATTTTATCGTGTGATGAGGTGGAATAATCTCTTTATCAGTCGCAGGAGCACATTCTCTCTGGCGGGCAGGAGCTCAACAATGGCACTGATGCCCACTTCGTGGAATCGTGGCCAGAATTTATGCCGTAACTCCGACTCCTGACTGCTGTGTTCAATGCTGGGGTTGTATCGAAGGGCCCCCTTGTATGGGGCATCCTTGCGTTCCATGTCTATGTGGCGCAGAGCCTCTGCTCCATGCTCGGTGTGAACCATCACAAGACTCACACCCCTTTTGTCGAACATGTCGGCAACCACATGCCTTACACCCCAGAAGTCACCCAGCGTAATGTCACAACCGCTGCGCCCGCCTTTTGCCGGGCAGTCGAAACACGAAGGACGGGTAAACATACCCGCAAGAAACCCCTGCATGTATATGTTATGCGATGCCCGCTCCGAGACAAGGGTCTTTCCCTCCTCGCCCTTTATCGTGATGCTGTATCGTTGCCAGCCCGTGGACTTGTCTCGCATATTCACCTGCTGAACCCTCAACTGCCTGGGGGTTATGGACTTAATATACTCCTGCCACACCTTCGGTGAGGGTACGCCATGGCATACAATCTCTATGGTGAGCAGGTTGTCATATCTTTTGCGTAACAGCCGTTTCAAGCCTGCAACCTGGCATGGCGTGCCTGAGAAAAGCACCTCCCGGCCCGCTTCCAGGTCGCTCTTAACCTCTGCCATGCAATTGCCCATGTGGCTCTGCATGTATTTGCTGCCCATAAGGCGGGGTAACTCCTCCACCGATGTTATGGCTATGTGGCGCACCTGCCACTGCGGGTCATAACTTGCACCATACACCTTGCCGCCACGTTGCAGAGTGCGTTGCGCCAACAGCGGGAAGATTCCTCCCGAAGAACTGCTTAGCTGTGTTGTCGAGTTACGATTTTTGGCCGCAAAGGTCTCAATAGGAATGTGTCGTTGCTTGCCCCTGCAAAATTCTGGACATACACGTTCGCACAGGTGGCAGTCGATGCACAAATCCTTGTTTGTGGAGGCGTATGAGAAGCCCTCCTCGTCGGTGTGCATGGAGATACACTTCACCGGACATGCCGCCACGCAGGCGGTACATCCGCAGCAATCTTTTTTTTCGGAGAGGACTATCATCGATCGAGCGTTGTGGGGAGAGAGTTAGTCAATATACTTTATCACCTCATTGTTGCGGGGACGTGCTGCAGGCTCCTCGTCGGCATATCCTACGCCTACGCAGAGCAGCAGTTTGTAACCCTCGCTAAGGTTGAGCGACTTGAGGAAAGGCTCTCCCTCGGGCTTTGAGAAGAACCCAAGAGGGCCCATCATACATATCGAGCCCAGACCCAAAGACTTGGCTGCAAGCATCATGTTACCGGCCATAAGTCCGCAATCCACCTGAGTGCATGGACCTGGCTTGTGAGCTATGAAAATGACTGCTGGAGCGTTGCGAAATACATTCTTAAGGTTTGGGTCCTCAAACTGCTTGGCCATGGGAGTTCCCTCGGCAGATTTACGCTGCGCCTCGGTGATGTTCTTGAGCCACTCCTGATTATCTACGATGCGTACTTCCCATTGCTGCGCATTCATGCCGTTTGGAGCGTTGATGCCGCCCACGGCAATCTTGTCGAGGAGCTCGCGCTCAACCTTCTGGTCGGTGTATTTGCGGATGCTGCGACGCTCCATGATGGTCTCAATGACCTGATTTGTCTCTGCCTTGCAACAACCTTCGGTGCAAGCCTGCTCTGCTTTGGTGCAACAGCTTGTCGCCACGATAAGGGCAACAAATGCCATAATCATCTTTCTCATATCTTCGTTATTCTTGATTGTTTTATACAAAGATATGCAAAAAAATGATTTTTCACTCCTAAATGTTAAAGTTCTTTGAAATCGACAATACCGTTCATCACGGCATATATCGTAAGACGTCCGATTGACTTTGAGCCAATCTTCTCAACGATGTTCTTGCGGTGGAAGATAACTGTTGGGGTTGAGATGTTGAGCTGGTCGGCAATCTCCTTGTTGATGTAGCCCTTTACGATGAGTGCCAGCACCTCCTTTTCACGCTGTGACAGCAGTTCGGGCTGATGTTTTGATTCGGGTGCGTGGTGGATGTGTACTGAATGTGCGCCGCTGTGCAGCGAGAGGAAACTCTTGAGCAACTCTCTCTCGGGCTTGTGTACATCTATTGCACGGAATCCTTCAGGTTGAATCTGTTCGCCCTCCATGAGCAGGATGCAACGACGTGCATAAGGTTCAAAATATGAGAGGTTTGCCGCTGCAGTCTCGGCCTCCACGAAGTAGTGAACAACGGCGGGATATGAATGCTCCAAAAACTCCTCCATTGAATTGTAGGTGAGTATGTCCACATCGCTGAGCATACCCATAAATGGCGCAATATCCGTGAGGATGGTGCGCATTGCCAGGCAACACAGCGAGTTGGGGTGTATAATCACTATTTTGGGTTTCATATCCATAACAGATGCAAATATACGAAAAATTATGAGAATGTAAAACTATCACAAATGATAGTTGATGCGTAACACGCTGAATGTTAATTTTGCACCGTGAAAAAATATAAAAACAGATATATGAAAAGATTTTTTACACTGCTATTTTCTTTTATGTTGGCCTCGGCTGCCTCGGCTGCGGTTGAGCCTCAGGATACCACACGCCACATCGTGGTGGATGATGTGAACGTGATAGCCGCGGCACCCAAGCAGCACTTCGGACTCTCGAAGGAGCCTATTTCGTCAAGCGTGGCAAACCTCTCGCTTTTGGAGCGTGAGGGTATCTCGTCGGTGAAGCAACTCTCGGCCATGATGCCCAACTTCTATCAGCCCGACTATGGCTCACGCATGACATCGTCAATATATGTGCGTGGCTTTGGTGCGCGAATTGACCAGCCTGTAATAGGAATGACCGTTGATGGCGTGCCTTACCTTAATAAGAACAACTACGACTTTGACATGGCCGATGTGGCACGTGTGGAGTTGCTCCGTGGTCCTCAGAGTACACTCTATGGCCGTAACACCATGGGCGGTCAGATGAATATCTACACCCTCTCGCCACTTCTCTACCAGGGTTTGCGTGGCGAGCTGGAGTATGGCACGGGCAACAGCGTGCGTGCCAAGCTAAACTTCTATGACCGTGCAGGCGAGAAGTTTGCATACTCGGTTGGTGGTTATTACAACCGCACCGATGGTTACTTCGACAACGCTTTCGATGGCAGTAACATCGACTGGGGCGAGAGCTCGGGGGGCCGCCTGCGCACCATTTGGCAGATGGGCAGTGGCTGGTCGCTTGACAATGTGGCTTCGTTTGGTTACAGCTACGAGGGCGGTTACGCCTATGCGCCCTATAACATGGAAACCGAGCAGGTGGGCGAGATAAATTACAACTCGCCAAGCCGCTATATGCGTTATAACTTCAGCGATGGATTGGTATTCTCGCATACGGGTGAAAAGTATAAGTTCACAGCCACAACCTCATATCAGTTTATGCACGACCGCATGCGCATGGATAACGACCTTACTCCTGCCTCAATCTTTACCCTTATGCAGGAGCAGAAGGAGCATGCCGTAACTGAGGATGTTGTCCTGCGTACCAACGACTCATCACGTCGCTGGCAGTGGATTACGGGTGCTTACGGCTTCTATAAGAGCATTGATATGGGTGCGCCTGTAAACCTCTTGCAGGATGGTATGAAGTCGCTCATCCTGGGCAATATGCCTGCCTCTATGCAGGCGCTGCTTACCTTTGACAGAGATATCTTGACCGTGGACAGCAACTTCAAACTTCCAACCTACGGCGTGGCTCTCTACCACGAGTCATCACTGCGTGCAGGTGAGCGTTGGCGTTTCACTGCGGGCTTGCGCCTTGACTACGAGGCATCGAAGATGAAGTACGATAACCTCTCGGAGATTGGTTACAAGATGGGAGCCATGCGTCCGGGCATGCCTGAGATGATTCCCAATTTCCGTACTGTGAGCGTTCCTTTCAAGGGAGAGGAGAAACTCGACTATCTGGAACTTCTGCCCAAGTTTGCTGTGAATTTCACTACCGGCGCGGGTGATTTGTATGCCACTGTTACGCGCGGTTACAAGGCGGGCGGATTTAATACGCAGATATTCTCCGACATCCTGCAAAACAAACTTAAAACAGCCCTCATGGCTGATGCTATGGGTGCTATGGGCCGACCTTCGACACCTGCCGAGCCTTCGCCATACGACGAGGCGTCTGTCACCACATACGACCCCGAGTATAGCTGGAACTACGAGGTGGGTGGCCACCTGCGTTTTGCCGAGGGACGTCTTGGTGTCGATTTTGCAGCCTTCTGGATTGAGTGTAAGGACCAGCAGCTCACCGTATTTCCCGATGGGTCGGCAACGGGACGTATGATGTCAAATGCTGGTGCATCACGCAGCCAGGGTGCCGAGTTGTCGGTGGCGTGGACTCCCAATGATAAGTTTATGCTCTCGGCAAACTATGGTTATACGCATGCCAAGTTTGAAGATTGTAAGGACTTTGTGAAAAACGATGCGGGTGAGAGGGTTGAGGTTGATTATGCAGGCAACTATCTACCTTATGCGCCACAGCATACAGCTTCGCTTATGGCCTCATACCGCATACCTGTGAACTGCGCCGTGCTTGACGACATTACGCTCAACGCTTCTTATCAGGGTGCTGGTAAAATCTATTGGAACGAGGCAAATACACTTGAGCAGAATTTCTATTCGCTGCTGAACGCATCGGTAGAGTTGCGCAAGGGTGATTACAAACTCTCGTTGTGGGGTCGTAACATAACCGACACCGACTACTATACCTTCTACTTTATGTCGATGGGTAACAGCTTCATGAGCCAGGGCAAGCCTTGCCGCTGGGGCGCAACATTCAGCTTCGCGCTGTGATGCTTTGCAGATAGAAGATAAGTTTATTGCAAAAGAGTGAGACTATCATTTGATAATTTCACTCTTTTTTTTGTTAAGTCTTTACTCCTTCGGAGGGAAGAGCAGCATCAACGATGGAATGCCCGAAGCCTCGTAAGAGTCCACAATCTCGTAGTGCGCCGTGCGCTTGTGATACTCACCGTCAATGATGTTGCGTGCCTTGTCGCGATTTGCCCAACCTGTGGTGATGTTTTTCTGCAGGAATGGCAGATATTGCGTCTGGCCGCAGTCATAGACCAAGATTGCCATATACTGCGCAAAAATGGCGGTGTAGATACCCTGCTCAATGCCTCGCTCGAATGGTAGCAGGCCATACCTTGCCGACATGGTGCCACAACTGTAATCGGCAGCTTTGATGGCGTTGTCGAGGTAGTGCTTGTCGCCTGTGTTGAGGTAGAGCAGAGCCGATGAGCCGATGAAGGTAGCCTGATTGTAGATGTGTACCTTCCAGTCGGGACGTCCCTCGCCATGACGGCTGTCTGCAATGCGTCCCGTCTTGGCATCGAAAAGGTTCTTCTCACCCCACGCATATATCTCCTTTGCCATCCTCAGGTAATCTTCCTTGGTCTGGTAGAGGGGTTTCTCGGCCGTAGGCCTCACTCTGTCGGCCGGCACATTGTTGTGGAGCATCATGGCTGCACACACCGTAGGAAAGTTTATGCACGCCATCTTGCCGTGAGACGACTCGTTGGGTTTGGGGTTCTGAATGGGATACCAACGCCAGAACATGCCGCCCTTCAGTTCATCGTAGGAGCCATTGTCACCCACAATGTCCGAGCCATACCACACACGGCTAAAGCTCTCTTCCGAGTAGCGCAGATAGTCCTCATCACCAAACAACTCATAGCCGCGCGCCAGCGAGATTGTCCACCACATGATGTCATCATAGATAAACCAACCTGTATTCTCGTTGTTGTCATGGAAGTTGAACCCCGCATAGTGCTTGCGGTTGCCGTTGTAAATCTTCCTAACCAAATCGCGATACTTTGCCGCACGCTCCTTGTCACCCACCTTCTCGGCGAGCAGGCAGGCATCCATAGCCATATTCCAATACATGGGCTGACACCATATTGCCGCCGCACCATTGAAACGGTCCTTGGCGCGGGCATAGGTGTTGTCGTGCTTGTAGATGTACTTATTGCTATCGAGGAATATGTTGTTGAAACCTTCATAGGCAGCCCACACGTCGGCCATGGTGTAGCCCGACTTGGACTCGATAGGTGTTGTGGTCGTGTTTTCGGCCTGACAGATGGCTACCATCATCGGGCAGAGCAGGGTGGCCAGCAAGATGAACTTTTTCATAAACTGATTTTTTTAATGTTTCCACTCCAAAGATAAAGATAATTTGTGAAAACAAAAAAAAGTCTGCCGAGCAATTTCACCCGGCAGACTTTCATCGTTATGTAAGGTAAACCTTAGTCCTGGAACTTCGCAGCCAAGAACTCACGGTTCAGGCGTGCGATGTGAGCGATAGAAATCTGCTTTGGACACTGTGCCTGGCAAGCACCTGTGTTTGTACAGTTACCGAAGCCCAACTCATCCATCTTTGCAACCATCGCCTTGGCACGGCGTGCGCCCTCAACGCGGCCCTGTGGGAGCTTTGCAAGTGAAGATACGCGAGCTGCAACGAACAACATTGCAGAGCCGTTCTTACAAGTTGCAGCACAAGCACCACAACCTACGCAAGCTGCTGCGTCCATTGACTCGTCAGCATCAGCCTTTGGAATAGGAATAGCGTTACCATCAGGTACAGAGTTTGTGCGAACTGATACATAACCACCAGCCTGCAAAATCTCGTC
>JAFOHD010000002.1 GCA_017421945.1 Alistipes sp.
AGGTTGTTCACGAAACGAGTAACCTCTACGTCGTTGAACATAGGATCTGGAAGTAGAATTCGCTTTCTTGGCTTAGCTTTTCTCATTTTGTTTAATTAGTTTAATTCTTTAGTAGATCAATTTTACTTCTTTGCAGCCTTAGGTCGCTTTGAACCATACTTTGAGCGACGCTGACGACGTCCGTCCACGCCCGCTGAATCGAGAGCACCACGTACTAAGTGATAACGTACACCTGGGAGGTCCTTAACACGACCGCCACGTACCAATACGATTGAGTGCTCCTGCAAGTTGTGACCTTCGCCTGGGATGTAGGCATTGACCTCCTTGCCGTTTGTCAATCTAACACGTGCCACCTTACGCATAGCCGAGTTTGGCTTCTTTGGAGTGGTAGTATATACACGAGTACATACGCCACGACGCTGTGGACACGCTGCGAGTGCTGGAGACTTACTCTTGTCCTCCATCTTCACTCGACCGTTTCTAACTAGCTGTTGAATTGTTGGCATCTTAAAACTTGTCCTTTAAATTTTGTTAATTAATTGTTGTTTCGTCTTCAAAAACGTCCAAATCGGCTGCAAAGATAATCAAAATTTTTTAATAATACTATGTACCAAGCTCTTTTTCCGACTTTTTCGCCATTTTTCAGCCATTTATAATTCTTTTTACTTATAGATTACGAGAAACTATAAGCATTCATTTATATACTTAAAATTATCGCCATAAATTTCAGCGAGTTACGCTAACAAATTCTCAACATAAGTTCCCTTCGCAAACGAGAGTTATCAACTGCTTTTTAACAATTTTCATCAAAAGCTCACACTCGTTTTTCCGCCGTAAAAATCGGCAAATTCAGGCAAAAAAGAGGGCTGTTTTTTACGTCCAAAGAGGCAGAAAACACCCCCGCAAAGGAGAAAAAAACGCTCAAAAAATATTCCATTTTAGGGTGGAAATTATGCCGTTATCCTCCTCCCACCCCCTCGCAAAGACCTATATTTAATAATAAAATTACCGCCAAGGCATAATTATTTGATAATTATTCCTACCTTTACACCCAAATAACATTAATTTACACTTTTTAGACAATGAAAAAAGCATTATTTACACTTGCGGCGGCAATCATTTCACTATCCGCCATGGCTGATGAGGGTATGTGGCTTCTGCCCTATCTTCAGAAGATGAATATCAAGGATATGAAGGCCAAGGGGTGCAAACTCTCGGCCGAGGATATCTACTCGGTGAACAAATCTTCACTCAAGGACGCTATCGTAATCTTCGGTGGCGGCTGCACCGGAGAGATTGTATCGGAGAAGGGTCTTATCTTCACAAACCACCACTGTGGTTACGGCTCTATCCAGGCTCTTTCATCGGTTGAGCACGACTACCTGAAGAACGGCTTTTGGGCTTCGTCACATGCCGAGGAGCTGCCTTGCCCAGGCTTGAGCGTGCGCTTCGTGCGCTCTATCGAGGACGTGACAGCCGACATTCTGGGCAACGTGCCATCGATTGCGGGTGAGCAGGAGCGTCAGAAGATTGTACGCGCCAACATCCAGGCCTTGACCGAGGCAAAGCAGAAGGAGCTGGGCGAAAGCCAGACATACAGCGTAGTGGAGTTCTTCGGTGGCAACCAGTACTTTGCATTTGTTTACGAGGTTTTCACCGATGTGCGTCTGGTGGGTACTCCTCCATCGTCAATCGGTAAGTTTGGCGGCGACACCGACAACTGGATGTGGCCACGTCACACAGGCGACTTCTCAATCTTCCGCGTTTATGCCGGCAAGGACAACAAGCCCGCCAACTACTCAAAGGACAACGTACCCTACAAGGCTCCACGTCATCTTGAAATCTCTATCGATGGCTACAAGAAGGGCGACTTTGCAATGGTGATGGGCTTCCCCGGCTCAACAACACGTTACATGACTTCGCACGAGATTGACCAGATGCTGGAGGTTGATAATCCACAGCGCATATTCATTCGCGGTGAGCGTCAGGCAATCATCTGGGAGGCTATGGAGGCAAGTGACGAGATTCGCATCAAGTATGCATCGAAGTATGCCGGCTCGTCGAACTACTGGAAGAACTCTATCGGCATGTCACGCGGTATCAAGAAGTTAGGCGTGAAGGCGCAGAAACAGGCGCAGGAGCAGGCATTCCAGAAGTGGGCTGACGCCAACACCCTGCCCGAGGAGGGTTTCATCGATGCGTTGCCAAAGATGAAGGAGGCTATTGCGAAAATCACACCTGTGGAGGGCACCATGCAGTATCTTCAGGAGGCTATGTTGCGCGGCATTGAGCTTATAAGTGTAGCACGCACACAGCCATCACGTTACGCAGGATTCTACAAGGATTATGACGCAGAGCTCGACCGCAAGGTGGCAAAGCGCATGATGCAGATTGTACGCGAGAACATGTCAAAGGAAAATCTGCCATCTGTATTCACCGAGGTAATCGACGCTAAGTTCGGTGGCAACAGCGACGCTTATATTGATTGGCTCTACGACAATTCGGTATTCACCTCACTTGAGACGGCTCAGGCTGCAACCGCCGAGCAGAAGAAGGCCGACCCTGCCGTGGCTCTTGCCAACTCTGTGATGGAGGTTTACCGCACAGCATATATGGAGTATGTAAAGTATGCTCCAGCCGTGAACGAGGCACACCGTCTCTATGTTGCGGGTCTTATGCGCATGAACCCCGACAAGGCATGGTACTCTGATGCCAACTTCACAATCCGCCTTACATATGGTCAGGTGCTGCCTTACAACCCTGCCGACGCTGTGACATACAACTACTTCACAACACTTGAGGGTGTCATCGCCAAGGAGGACAAGAGCAACCCTCTGGAGTTCACCGTTGAGCCAAAGCTCAAGGAGCTCTACGCAAAGAAGGAGTATGGTCGCTATGCCGACAAGGATGGCAAGTTGCACGTGGGCTTCCTCGCCAACCTCGACATCACGGGAGGTAACTCGGGTTCACCAATGCTCGACAAAAAGGGCCGCCTGATTGGCCTTGCATTTGACGGCAACTGGGAGGCTATGTCGGGTGACGTGGCATTCGAGCCAGAGTTGCAGCGTTGCATCGGTGTGGATGTTCGCTACGTGCTGTGGGTGGTTGATAAGTTCGCCAATTGCCAGCACATCATGTCGGAGCTCGACATCGTGGGCAAGAAGCGATAAGCGACTCGACAAAAAGAAAAACAAGTGGCTGCCCCTTTCGGGACAGCCACTTTTGTTTGCAAGGTGTGAAGCCTATTGTCTAATCCACGACATAAGCTCCTTGAATGAAGGCTTCTTGCCGTGCATAAATACTCCCACACGATAAATCTTGCCTGCAATCCACGCCATACCCGCAACCGAGAGGTAGAGCAACACCAGCGAGAGGATTATCTCCCACGTAGGTATTCCAAACGGTATGCGCGCCATCATCACCACAGGCGAGGTAAAGGGCACCACCGAGCCCCAGAAGGCGAGTGACGAGTCGGGATCGTTAAAGACCGACATAGCAAGAATCAGGGCAAGGATGATAGGCACGGTGATGGGTGTCTGCAACTGGTTGGCGTCCTGAATGGAATCCACCGCCGAGCCCACAGCTGCGAACATGGCCGAATAGAAGAGGAAACCGCCCACAAGGAAGAGTACAAGCCACACAAACATCATCACCAGACGCATGGGGTCGGTAGCGAGCGACACCGCCGACAGCAAATCGGCATCCATGCCAGCCTGCGCCGAGGTCATGGTGCCCGCCTCAACGGCAGCAACGGTCTGCATCATATCCTCAGGCATGAGTGCAGGCAGCACCGCAGCACTCAAACCACACACCAGCACCGCCCAGATGGCTATCTGCGTTACGGCCACCGAGGCCACACCCAGAATCTTTCCCATCATAAGGTCGAAAGGTCTGACACTTGACACCAGCACATCCAGCACACGGCTACCCTTCTCCTCAATGACCGAGGTCATGACCATAGAGCCGTAAATCAGCAGGAACATATAGAGCATCATGCCCAGCACCAAGCCCAGCAGGTAGGCCACACTCGACGAGGTAGCCTCCTCATCTGTGCCCTCCTCCTGAAGGTCGTTGCGGTAGGTTGTGAGAGTCACATTGGCCTCAACATCCTTGATTATCTGCTCGAGATTCTCTATCTCGTAACGTTTCAGACGCTCCTGCTCAATAACACGCTCCATCTGCGATGCCAGATTGCTCTCAAGCGACATCGATGACGAGGAGTTGGTGTAGAGCTTTACGTTGTTAGGGTTGTCGATGATGTCGGCACCTATCCACAGCACGCCAAAGACATCCTCATCGGCACGAGCCTCCTCCAGCGTGCAGTCACGCTGCGAGAATACAAGCTCCTCATCGCCCGTAAGTTCCGTGGCGAACTTACCACTCTCGTCAAGGAGGATAAGCTCCTTCTGCTCGCCCTTGGCAAAGAGCATCATAAGCGTAGGGGCTGCCATCAGGCCCAACATCAGTATGGGCATCAAAATGGTCGTAATGATAAACGACTTCTTACGTACACGCTCGTTGAACTCACGAGCTACGATTATTCCTATCTTACTCATAATCAATCAAAAATTTACAGTTTACCCTCAACGGCACGGATGAATATATCGTTCATGCTGGGAATCATCTCGCGGAACGAGCGCAGCCCGACAGCCTCGTTGGCGGCCGCAATGCTCTCGCGCACGCTCACACCCTCACGCAGACGTATGCGCAGCTGGCACAAATCGGAGTCGGCCACAGGCGACTGCTCAAGCACCTCGGCAAAAGGCTCCACAGCTTGGCTGAGCTTGATGCCATCGCCATCAAAGACCACCTCAAACTGATTCTCGCCAAAGCGGCGGCGCACCTCGTCGGTAGAGCCCGAAAGGATGTTGCGCGACTTGTTGATGAGCGTTATGTGGTCGCAAATCTCCTCCACGCTGGCCATGTTGTGTGTTGAGAAGATGACCGTGGCACCCTCGTCCCTCAGACGCAGAATCTCCTGCTTGAGGATGTTGGCATTGATGGGGTCGAAGCCCGAGAAGGGCTCATCGAAAATCAGCAACTTGGGCTCGTGCAACACGGTGGTGATGAACTGCACCTTCTGAGCCATACCCTTCGACAAATCCTCCACCTTGCGGTTCCACCAATCCTGAATACCGAAGCGCACAAACCACTCCTTCAGGCGCGCTATGGCCTCACGGCGTGAAAGACCCTTCAGGCGTGCAAAGAAGATGGCCTGCTCGCCAACCTTCATCTGCTTGTAGAGACCTCGCTCCTCGGGCAGGTAGCCTATGCTGTAGATGTCGTCATCGGTGATGGGCTTACCCTGAAACAACACACGGCCCGCATCGGGCAGCGTGATGCGATTAACAACCCTTATCAGGGTACTCTTGCCCGCACCATTGGGGCCCAGCAGACCATATATCGAGCCTGTGGGAACGGCAAGTGACACATCGCTCAGAGCCGTATGCTCGGAGTAACGTTTGGTCACATTCTCAATTTGTAGTATATCCATAATCATTCATGTTTATTTTCAAAGGCTTTTCAACACCTTTTACACATTTGTCGCTAAAAGATGTCATAAAATTACAAAAACACGGCAAAATAATCTATTTCAACACCATTTTTTTTGACATCCCACCAAAATATAGTAATTTTACACTATAAATGAAAGTTGGTTTTATGAAGAGAAATATTACAATTTTCGCCCTTGCGCTGCTGACTGCGGGCATGGTGGCGTGCGATGAGAACGAGATAGAGCTTACCGTAGGTAAGGTCATTGACTTTGAGTCGGAAGCACTTAATGCCCACGTGGCAACCAGCCCCTCAACGTGGGAGTTTGTCAAGGAGGGCTACGGCTGGCAAGACCCAGAGAACGCATTGTCGCACAGCGCAATATTCACTCACGACTATGGCTATGCACTCTTTGGCGGAGGGTTGGTGCTATCGCGCTACAACACCTCCGACATCAGCAACCACGGCACCTACGAATCCGACCTCTATGTTTACAATGCCAATAGCACCTCTGCACAAAGTGGCGGCGGAGCCGAGGGTAGCGACACCTTTCTTGTGGCCTACGGCAACTACGAGCCAGAGGTGGACAACCAGCTCGACATGCGCCCCTCAATCACATTCACCGACGGCGACCACCGCATACTAAGCTGCAAGGTAAACTCCACATCCTACTTTCTGAACATAGCCCAGAACGGCAATCCCTACTCGCCTGCGCTCAAGGAGGGTGACCAGATACGCATCTGCGCCACAGGCTACGATGCCGAGGGGCGTGAGGGCAAGAGCGTGGAGCTGACACTCGCACGCAAGGGTAAGCTCATCAAGGAGTGGACCACGTGGGATATGAAATCGCTGGGCAAGGTCAGAACAGTGAAGTTCAACATCCTCGGCGGCAATACCGACGAGTGGGGCATGACCACACCAAAGTATTTCGCCATCGACAACATCGTTGTAGAGAAATAATGCAAACCTATAAAACAACTTATCGATGAAAAAACTATTTCTTTTTGCCATAGCATGCGCAACTGTGATGGGCGCATCGGCACAGACCACCTACTACCAGGACAAGGGCAATGTTGACATGTTGCGTTCTGCTGTGTCACATGAAGTTCTGCGCGAGGAGTTCGTACTTCCCGATGTGAATGGCTACAAGGTGCTGAAGAGCGACCTGCACAGCCACACAATCTACTCCGACGGCTCGGTAACACCCGAGTATCGTGTGCGTGAGGCGTGGGTTGATGGTCTTGACGTGCTGGCCATCACCGAGCATATCGAGTACCGCCCATGGGAGGGAAAGATGATTTCATACCTGAAGGGTTACTTCAAGGGCGAGCCCAACAAGGCCGAATCCAATACCATACTCGCCGACCTGAACGTATCGAACAAAGCTGCCATAGCTGCGGCATCGGGCTACGGCATCACCATCATCCCCGGCGCAGAAATCACACGCGACCAGAACAAGATTGGCCACTACAACGCCCTCTTTGTGAAGGATGTGAACACCATCTACGACCCCGACCCAGCAGTATCGATGAAAAAAGCACGCGAGCAGGGTGCGCTCATCATGCACAACCACCCAGGCTGGATTCGCCGCAATGTCGATATCATCGACTTCGAGAAGAGAGTTTACGACGAGGGACTGATTGACGGTATTGAGATTATGAACGGTGCAGAGTTCTATCCTCCCGTAGTTACACGCGCCATGGAAAAGAACTTCTTCATGGCTGCCAACACCGACATCCACGGCACAACAACCATGGACTACGTGGCACAGGGACACCACCGCAACATGACATTCATTCTGGCCAAGGAGAACACTCTTGAGTCAATCAAGGAGGCTCTGAAGGCCCGTCGCACACTCGCCTACTCATTCGGCACGGTGGCCGGCGAGGAGCAGCTGGTAAAGGATTTCTTCATGGCGTGCGTTAAGTTTGAAACCTTCAAGATTGACAAGAACGGCAAGCGCACAATGCGCATGATAAACAACACTTCGATGAACTTCATCCTCAAGTTTGGCGGCAACCCTGTGGAGTTGCGCCCATTCACATCGCGCAACGTGAGCGTAGCCAAGGACAAGGAGCTGGCATTCACCGTGGAGAACATGTGGATTCCAGGCGATAAGAAGCATCCTACCATCAAGCTAAGATTCTAACATCTGACTGATATGGTAAAAATGAAGGGGTTGTCACATCGACAACCCCTTTTACTTGGACAAAAGCCCTGCTCTGCAATATGATGTTTTAACAAATAAGCCTGAAACTCTTGCTGGTAGATAGGCAAAAAAAAATGAGGTCTCGGAGGTATTCGACGCCGAGCGAGCACCGCTCTTTGTCTTAGTGACCTCCTGCGCCACAGAAACGCACTTCACAGGTCACAACCTTCGATAGCCTCAACCAACCTAAAACTACTAACCTAAATGAACCTTAAAACTTCGAGTGCAAAGGTAAGGCGAAAAAATGTTCTGCGCAAGAGTTTTTTAATTTTTTTTGTAATTTTTTAATAAATTTTAACATTAACTTAACATTTCGCCGTTTTTCGGCTCAAATCTGCTGATTTTCTCGCATCGCATCATCAAAAAAAAAGGGGCATGGACAAAGCCAAGCCCCATTATTGAAATAATACTCGCTGCTACATCTTCGAGCGGTTGAGTGCAGCCCAATTCTTCTGCACACCCGCATGCTCGAGGAAGTAACGCTGTGCCTTGAGCAGGTTACGTGCCTGAAGCACCATGGCCTTGGTCTCGCTCAACACCGTCAGATAGAACATACTTGCCGTAGTGTTACCCTCGCCTGCGTTGATACGCACAAGCTCCGACTTGATTGTTACAGCAATGCGCTCGAAGAGCTCGTCACGCATGGTAAGCACAGTGTCAATATCGCCGAAGTCGTTGGCATTAATCATGCGGTTGATGCTGCCGTAAATCTCGGCCACATCGTCGTTGATACGCTTCAAATCTTCGGTCTGCTGCTCCGACATGCCCTTGTGGTTGTTGTCAATATGGTCAAAGGCTGGGCGGGTGATATGCACCAGCGACTTGGCCATCTCGTTAAGGTAATCAACCACCTGTATATAATAGAGGGACAACTCAAGTCCCGAGCCCTTCATCTTGCGCAACGCCGGCATCAGGCTGTACTTAATCTTGTGACACTGGGTATAAATCTCATCAGACTCACGCACCAAATCCTTCAGCGCACGGCGGTCCTCCTTGAACACAGCAACCAGCGTGCGGTCGTAAATCTTGGTGGTAACCTTCATCATGTGGCAGACCTCGTCAAGAACGTTGTCCACAACATCGTTCTCGGTTGCCGACTCGGGCATAGACTCCTTCGACTTCGATGATTTGAAGTTGCTCTTAATCAACATGTAGGCACAAGCGATGGTCACCACGACAAAGGCAGGAATACCGCCCCAGATAAGCAGCAAGCCAACAATAATTGCAATGATGAATGCTCCGATGCCTGTCACAAACCAACCCATGACAACGGTCATAACGCCTGTAATACGGTGTACGGCTGACTCGCGGCCCCACGCCTTGTCGGCAAGTGAAGAACCCATGGCAACCATAAAGCAAACGTAGGTTGTAGAGAGTGGCAACTTGAGCGACGTACCCACCGAGATGAGCAGAGCCGCAGTGGTGAGATTAACCACGGCACGAATCTTATCGTAAGGGGCACCGTTCTTCTCAACATCCTCATACTCGAAACGCTTGCCCACGAACTCCTTGACCGAAGCAGGCACTACCCTGTCGAGGAAGTTTGACATGGCGAGCGAAGCACGCACGATAGAGCGCGAAAAGACGTTTGAGTCCTGCTCGCCGGCAATGATATCATCACCCTGACCCGCAAGCGAAATCTCGGTCTGCGACACGTTCATAGACTTGGTGGAGGTCCACAACGTAAGCACCATAACCACACCCGAAAGCAGCATCCATATAAACTGTGCGGGCAAATTCTGGTTCAAGCCCTCCATGAGAATTGTGTTTGAGCCGGCCTCCCTGGCAATGTTGTAAGCATCGAGGCCCGCGATAGGCACACCGATGAAGTTCACAAGGTCGTTACCTGCAAATGCCAATGCCAGAGCGAATGTACCCGAGAGGATGTTTATACGCAGGATATTGATTCTGAAGAGCTGCATGAACGCCAGCACAACAGAGCAGAATATCCAGCAAAGGATAAGTGCCAAAAGCAGATTGTCGCTAATCCAATTATACATGGCTGTGCCCGCCAGAATACCCTTCAGGGCCTTGAACACAGCGAAATAGGCAATAGCCGTGAACGACGCACCACACCAGATGGCTCCCAGCTTACGGAAAATCGTGAGGTAACGGAACGAGAACAGAAGGCGTGACACCCACATAATCAGCGTACCGAACACAAAAGCTATGATAACCGAAAGAAGGATTGCCGAGATAACTCCCATGGCGCGGGTGGTGTTGATGAAGCCTCCCAGATTTGAGATAGAGAGCGAGGCATCGCCGCTAATCTTGTAGAGCGACACCGAAATGGCTGCTCCCAACAAGCTGAAAATCAACGCCACAGTTGTCGATGTGGGCAGACCCAGCGAGTTGTAGATATCAAGCAAAATGACATTGGCAAACATCACACTCACATAGAGCATCATAATCTCGTGAAAAGTGAAGAGCCCAGGGTTGAACATACCGCTGCGGGCAACCTCCATCATACCACTTGAGGTAAGCACACCAATGATGATTCCGACAGATGCCACGGCAAGAATGGTGCGCATCTTGGCAACCTTGGAACCGATAGCTGCGTTAAGGAAATTAACGGCGTCATTTGTTACGCCGACATAGAGACCCGACACCGCCAAAATGGCAAGCACGGCTAAAACTACAGTGTAAAATTCACTCATAAATCATAGATTTTCGACCTCAGGAAAACGCAGTTTTCCGCACAAATGGTCGGATTTCAGTCTCCAAAGTTACTCAATATGGTCAATATTACAATGTATGTAGTCGTTTCTTAACATAAATTTAACGTCATTAACGACCTAAACCTAAGCGGAAAACAACGCCTAAAGATTGTCCTCGGCGTACCACTCGGCAAACGACGTGGCGGTCTCGTGCAGACGCAGCGAATAGAGCTCCACCTCGTCGGGCAACGCCTCGAGCAGACGCTCGGCAAAGTCGGCAAGCATATTCTCGCACGTGGGCTGGTAATCGACCATCACTATATTGCTGTAATACTCCGAAAGCATGCCTCGCAACTGAAGGCCCTGCTCGGTGCGGCGCATGATGAACGAGTGGTCAAGACGCGATATAATCTGCTCATTCACAATGCGTTTGAGCAATCCGAAATCCATAACCATGCCCTGCTTGGGATCGTAGGCATCGTCCGAAGGCTCGCCCTTGATTGTGACAAACAGTCGGTAGGAGTGGCCGTGAATCTCACGACACGCACCATCGTAACCCTCAAGCGAGTGGGCGGCCTCGAAACTAAACTCCTTGGTAAGTCGTATGGTAGCCATAGGTTAAATATTTAGTCGTTATAACTTGGTTTATTCTCGGGTTTTCAATTGCAAAACACGCTTCACGCCCTGCACCACACCCACGGCCAAAGCCACCGAGCAGAGTCCTGTGAGCAGGCCCAGCACGATATCAAAAGGGAAATGGAAAGCAAGGTAAATTCTTGAATAGCAGACCACTACCGTCATAGCAGCCACAACGCACCACATCCACCATCGGCGCACATACCCCCCCGACAACAGAGCCATGGCAACAGTAGTTGCGGCGTGTGCCGACACAGTGCCGTACCTGCCGCCCGCCTTGACCACATGGATGGCATCCTGCAACTCAGGCGTATGCATGGGGCGCAGGCGTGCGGGGAACTCGGGCCACAGGTTCTTAAGAAGGCCCACATGCTTGAATATGCCGGCAATCATGTCCGACAAGCCCAGAGCGATGCCCACCACCACGACAAACAGAGCCACTCCGCGCCAGCCACTGTCGCGCCATACCATATATAGCACAAGCACATACAACCACGACCATGCTACGGGATTTGACGCCGCAAGCATCAGCGAATCGACAAACTCGCCGCCGTCGAAGTTAAGCCACAGAAACAGATTATGGTCGAAGCTGTAATTCATGCGTTACTTCATCAATACGATAACGTATGCCACATAGAACATGAAGAAAATCACACCCTCCAGGCGTGTGATGCGTCGCTTGCCCATCATAAGTGCCGACAGCAACAGCAACACAGCCGACACTACCACCATGCCTAGGTCAATCTGCGTGATGTCACCCATGGTAAGAGGGCTGACCGAAGCACTCGCGCCCAGGATGAGCAGTATGTTTGCCACATTAGAGCCCAGAATGTTACCCAAGGCCAGCGAAGGCTTGCCGCTGACGATGGCCGAGATACTCGACGCAAGCTCGGGCAGAGAGGTGCCCGCCGCAACGATTGTAATGGCGATGATTGACTCGCTCACACCCCACGCTCGTGCTATGGCTGTGGCAGAGTCAAGACACATGTTTCCTCCATAGATAAGTCCTGCAAGACCCACGATGATAAAGACTATAATCTTCATCCAGCCCATCTTGGGAGAGTTGTCATCGGCCTGCTCGGCAGCACCCTCCTTGCGGGCAGAGCGTATCGAGTAGATGATTGTTGCCACATACAGCAGCAACAGAATAATACCCTCCACACGGTTGATGGTATCCTCGGGCGAGATTCTAAACAGGCGGTCGGCGGTGGCTATCCACAACAGCAGCGACACGCCTATGCAGATGGGGATGTCGCGGCGTACATTCTCGCGTGTAATCTCCACAGGGCGTATCATGGCACAAATGCCGAGAATGACCAGCGTGTTGAAGATGTTTGAGCCCGTGACATTTCCGATGGCCATTGACGAGCTGCCCTTCAGGGCCGACATGAAGCTGACGGTGAGCTCGGGCATGGATGTACCCACCGCCATGACCGTCAATCCGATGATAAACTCGGGCACACGAAAACGTGCTGCCATGCCCACACAGCCACGGGTGAGCATATCGGCGCAAAAGGTGATAAGCGCCAGTCCTATGATTAAAAAAACGTAATCCATAATTCAAACTCTTTCCTTGTTGTTACTCTTCCTCCTCCAGCTCGGGCTCTACGACCTCCAGCTCGGGGCGGATGACAAACTCTGCGATGTCAATCTCACGGCTCTGCGTAATGGCCTTGGGGAATACCGTGCGGAAACGCCACAACTCAATGATGGCCTCCTCCTTGGTGAGGTACCTACCAGCTGCCACATAGAACGAGGGGCTCTCGTAATACATCTCGACCTTGATGTCGGGGAACGACTCCTCGAAGGTCTGCTTCGCCTTGTTGGCATTCTCGCGCGCCGTCTGGCTGTTGTCGGAGAGAATCAGAATGGTGTAGCCATTGACCTTGGTGCGCTTGGGACGCGCCTCAACACTCTGCACCGTCTGCGCAACATCGCCCTTCTCGACAACCGTCACAGGGTTGGAGCCCGCAGCAAGGCGGTTCTTGACACTCGAGAGATTCTGCGCCGAGGCTCCCACAGCCCCCGCAATCAACAAGAGGGTAAAAATCAATTTCTTCATATTATTTTACTTTTGCTGTTTCACAATATTACACAAATGCTCAACCTCGGCAGCCGAGAGTAGTTCGGTAAGTCGGGTGGCGGCTATCCTCTCACGGCGTGAGACCCATCCTCGGCGCACACGCAGCTCGCCATCGACCTCCACCTGCGACACATCGCCCTGCGAGAGCATCTCTTTAAGTTTGAGGGTGAGCGAGTTACGCACAACACTTACCTTCAGCGGCAGCACAACACTCTGCCGGCCACGCCCCACCCTGACACTCTGCTCAAGGCTCACGACCACCTGACGCCGCCCCTCAATGCCAAAGCGCAGACGGCACTCACGCAGGGTAAACACCCCGCCATGGTTATCCACCTCCACACGCAGTTCCGCCGCCGAGGGGTACTCTCCACCCTCAAGCAGTTGCAACTCAACGCCCTCAACACCTATGCGGCGGCCATCACCTCCGCACGCCGTGAGCAGCAGCAACGCTATGACGATGACTATCCTCATGGCTTCTGCGCTATGTAAATCTGCGCTATGCCGAAGCTCTGACTGCGGCGATGACACTCCCTGAAACCCACACGCTCCATGAGTGCAAGCACCTGCTCGGGCGAGGAGAACTCAGCAATCGAGTCGGGCAGGTAGTCATAGGCCTGCCTATCCTTCGACACCATGCCTCCCACAGGCTTCATTATATGCTCGGAGTAGAACTTGTAGGCCTTGCGTACCAGGAAGTTACGAGGTGTGGAGAACTCCAGGATTACGATGTGACCTCCGCTGCGCAGCGAACGCCATATCTCGCTGAGACCCTTCTCCACATCGGCGAAGTTGCGCACACCAAACGCCACCGTAACCACATCCAGCACACCATCGGCGACATCCAGCGCCTCGGCATCGCCCTGATAAAGAGCTATGTGGTCATCCAGCCCCAGGCGGCGCACCTTTGCGGCTGCCACCTCAAGCATATTCTCCGACAAATCGACTCCCATGATGCGTGCCTTGGGTATGCGCTGCGCCATCTTTATGGCCAGATCGCCCGTGCCCGTAGCAAGGTCCATGATGCGCTCGGGCCTCAGGCGGCGCACAATGCGCACCACACGTCTGCGCCACAGCCTGTCAATCGAGAACGAGAGAATGTGATTCAATCGGTCATAGGTGGGGGCTATGTTATCAAACATCTCCCTTACCTCCTGCTTCTTGTCCTTTTCTGTGTTATATGGTTTCATTACTCACTTGTTTACAACTTATATTTCAGCGACTGCTCGGGACGAAGGCGTGCAACCATAGCCGAGGGCAGCACCATGACCAGCACCGTGGCCGCCAGCGTGGCGAGGTTGAGCACCACCCACCACCACAGTTCCCACCTCACGGGCAGGAAGGCGAGCATATAGCCCTCGGGGTCGAGCTTTATGGGGTGCCACACAGCCTGCACGGCAACAACCGCCAAACCGACCACATTGCCCCACACCGCACCCTTCACAAAGAGCAGTGCCGCGCGGTAGAGGAACACCTTGCGGATGGCACCGTTACGCATTCCCTGAGCCTTAAGCACTCCTATCGTGCCTATGCGCTCAAAGACCATGATGAGCATGGCGGCAGCCATATTAAATAGCAGCACCACCATCATTATGAGGATTATGGTCTGTGCAATAACCGTATGGGCCTTGAGCCAGTCAAAGACCACGGGGTAACGCATCTGCATAGTGGCAGCCAACGCCGACACCGCACCACTCTCATCGGGCAACTCCATGATAAGGTCGTCAATCTGTGCCGCAACCTTGTCGGCATGCTTGGGATTGTGCAGCACAACATCGTAGCCCGTAATCTGACCCTCGCCCCAGCCCGCCAGACGTCGTACATCTCGCACATCGGCAAGGGCTATGCCACTATCCATCTCCTCCATGCCCGTGGAGAAGATGCCCGCCACGCGAAAGCTGTCACGCCGAGGTTTGGTGGCAGAGTCAAGGTAAAGAATCTCTATCTTTGAGCCCACCTCAACGGCCAGACGGCGTGCCATGGAGAGCGAAATGAGCAGTTGCTTGGTGCGTGCCTCGGCCGTAAAGTCGGGCATCTCGCCCTGCATCATCTTCGACCGCCACCACTCCAGAGGATACCCCTCGGCCACGCCCTTAAGCTGCACTCCCACAACATTGTCGCCACTCTTGACCATACATCCCACGGTGGCATACTCGCCCACCGCAGCCACACCCTCAAGGGTTGCCACCTGCCGACGAAACTCACCATCGGAGGCCATCACCTGCGCCTCGCTGCGACCAAATCCCGACACATCCACCACAGCCACATCGGATGAAAAGCCACGGAAGTCGCTCGCAATCTCCTCACGGAAACCGACAAAGACCGACAGGGTGACAATCATCACCGCCAATGCCAATGCCACGGTGATGGCGGCAATACGCATCATGACCACGCCACGCTCTGCGCCACCACCCCGCTCCATGCGTCGGGCAAGCATATATTCCAAACCCATCATCTATCGTGCTGCAACAATGTCACTTAACATCCTCGGCATCGCCCACTGCACACGCTTCAACACAAGGCAGCCACGTTGCGAGGTGTTATTTTAGTCAAAATCAGCACAAAGTTACGCAAAATTTTCGTACTTTTGCATAATTGAAGGTGCGAAGGTTACCTTTTATGGTAAAATCCTCGCTCCGCACATACTCCATGGTGGCGAATTGCCGTTATCGGTAGTAGAAATTTTATCTTAAAACGGAAAATTATGTTGGAATTATTGTACGCAGCACAGGATTACGGAGTGCAATCGGGCGCGCTGTGAATATCACAGGGCGGCTCGCTGATATTGATGGGTGTAATCGGCATATTGGGTTGGATTGTGCAGGCACGTCTGCAATCGGTCTTTGCCAAGTACTCGCAAGTGCCATTCCCCGGCATGCTCACAGGTGCCGAGGTGGCAGCCAAGATGTTGCGTGACAACAACGTACACAATGTGAAGATAACCCATGTGGCAGGACAGCTGACCGACCACTTCAACCCCGCAACCATGACGGTGAACCTCAGCGACAGCGTCTATTCATCACGCAGCATTGCTGCGGCGGCGGTGGCATGTCACGAGTGTGGTCACGCCATTCAGCACGCCCAGGGCTACGCTCCGCTTGTCCTGCGCTCGGCATTGGTGCCTGTGGTGAACTTCTCGTCAAGCATGGCTACATGGGTAATCATAGCAGGTATAGCGATGATGGCTGCCGGCCTGGGCAGCACAGTCTGCTGGATAGGTATCGCAATGATTGCCATGTCGGCAGTATTCTCAATCGTCACCCTGCCCGTAGAGTACAACGCCTCGGAGCGCGCTTTGGCATGGCTGGAGTCGAGCCGCACGCTGCAAGGGGTGCAGCTTGAGCAGGCAAAGGAGTCGCTGCGCTGGGCAGCACGCACATATTTGGTGGCAGCCCTGAGTGCCATAGCCACAGTGCTTTACTACGTAGCAATGATATCACGCAGAAATGACTAAACACAACAAAGACTTCGCGCTGCACGGCTGGAAGGTTATATCGACAACGCTTGCGGTGTTGATTCTCCTGAGCTTCATCCCCCCTATTGAGGCGGGGAGTATATCGTTGCGCCGTGCGAGTGTGATTTCCGACCTGCTGCCACCCGAGCAAGACTTATTGGAGCAGAGTCCCGAACTGCAACCCGAGATAGATGTTGAGGAGTTTGAGGTAGATTTGGAAATGGTTGCCGAACAGGTGCAGCAGACTACACGAAACTCTTCACCCACGGGACAGGCCACATCGGCATCGTGGGAGGGTATCTTTGACGAGCAGCCCTCGGGAGGGGAGTATATCGCGCTGGGCGACAGCCTGCCCTCGATTGAGGAGTTGCCCGTGGCCGACTTCTCGGAGATTCTGCCTGCCGACTCTCTCATAATTGAGATTGAGGACTTTACGCAGGAGGAGCAGAGTGCCATGCAGCAATTCTACGACAAGTTGCTTGGCGGCAAGCAGCAGGTGAGAATAGCCTTCATGGGAGACTCGTTTGTCGAGGGTGACATCCTCACCGCCGACCTGCGCGAGTTGTTGCAGGATACTTTCTCGGGCGGTGGCGTGGGCTACACACCCATAGCTTCGCCATTCACGGGCTTCCGCCAGACAATAAAGACCTCATCGAAGGGGTGGACACCCTACAACATCATGCAACGCAAGTCCACACCCGCACCCTACGCCGACGACTTCTTCGTGTCGGGATGGGTGGCAAAGGCTTCGGAGGGTGCTTCAACCCGCTGGGAGATGACACAGAAGCGTCGCCATGCCGACGAGTGCCGCCGCGCACGTCTGCTCTTCATCTGCCGCGAGGATGCCTCGGTGAGTGTGCGTCTGGGCGAGGATGAGGAGCGCACATTCTCGTTTGCCGCAGGCGAAGAGGTCAGACAGATAGTGGTTGAGAGCGACAGTATCACCTCGCTCGAGATGAGGGTGGTGCAGGGTGCCGCAGGCTTCACAGGCTTGGGTGCCGAGTTTGACGATGTGAAGGGTGTGGCGGTGGATAACCTCTCGGTGCGCAGCAACAACGGCCAGGCGATGTTCTGGAGCAACCCCTCAATCAACGCACAGATAAACAACATGCGAGACTACGACCTCGTGGTGCTGCAATATGGTCTGAACATCATGCAGGCCGACCGTACCAACTACTCGCTCTATGCCGAGCAGGTGGAGAAGATGATTCGCTACGTGCAGAATTGCTTCCCCAAAGCGGCGGTGATGGTGATGGGCGTGAGCGACCGCTCGCAGAAGGATGAGAACGGCATAACGCCTATGACCTCGGCCAAGGAGCTCACACGCTGGCAACGCACTGCGGCAGAGCACTGCGGAGTTACGTTCTGGGACACATACAGGGCTATGCAACAAATGGGTGGCATGGCCACATTTGTAGCAAACGGCTGGGCAGGCAAGGACTACACCCACATAAACTACGCCGGAGGCGCACGCATAGCACGCGAACTCTACTACGCCCTGCTGAAGGGTGCCGAGCGTTACTGCGCCGAGCTGCATGAGCGCATCGAGAAGAGCCAGCCCGTAATCTCGGAGCCGCTCACGATAGAGCCCATAAACAAGATTACGGTGGAGAAAATCACCAGCGAGCTCACAACTCCGCCCGACGAGATTTTATAACACACAGCAATGAATCAATATCTGGCAGACCTACTTTCGCGAATAGAGACGCTGTTGCAGTACAACAGCTCGGCTCCGCTGATATTCAACAGCGGGCTTTTTCTGTTTTTGTTTGTAGGATTCCTGTCGATATACCTGCTGCTCAGGCGCACCTCCACGCTGCGAATACTCTACGTCATAGCCTTCTCGCTCTTCTTCTACTACAAGTCGAGCGGCTGGTACTTCCTGCTGCTGGTGTTTGCTGCCGTGAGCGACTACATCATAGCCCACGCCATAGCCGACACCAGAAATAAGGGCGGCAAAAAGCGTTGGGTGGCGGCCTCGGTGATGATAAACCTCGGCATGCTGGGCTATTTCAAGTACACAAACTTCTTTGTCGAGATAGCCAACAACCTCATGGGGGCGGGATTCCTCGACTTCCAGAACATATTTCTGCCTGTGGGCATATCGTTCTTCGTCTTTCAGTCGATGAGCTACACCATAGACGTGTATCGTGGTGCTATCAAGCCCCTCGACCGATTCTCGGACTACCTCTTCTACCTCTCGTTCTTCCCGCAGCTGGTGGCGGGCCCCATCGTGCGAGCCAGAGATTTCATACCTCAGATTCGCAAGCCTGTGGAGGTGAACGAGCAGATGTTTGGCATGGCCATAGGTCTGATAATCACAGGACTTATAAAGAAAGCCATAATCTCGGACTACATATCGCTGAACTTCGTGGATAGAATCTTCGACGAGCCGGGGCTCTACTCGGGCTTCGAGTGCCTGATGGGAATCTATGGCTATGCGTTGCAGATATATTGCGACTTCTCGGGCTACTCCGACATGGCCATCGGCATTGCCCTGCTGCTCGGCTTCCGCTTCCCCAAGAACTTCGATGCGCCCTACAAGTCGGCCACAATCACCGAGTTCTGGCGCAGGTGGCACATATCGCTCTCGAGCTGGCTGCGCGACTACCTCTACATATCGCTCGGCGGCAACCGCAAGGGTAAGCTGCGCACCTACTTCAACCTGCTGATGACCATGGTGCTGGGAGGCTTGTGGCACGGCGCAGCCCTGAGGTTTGTGCTGTGGGGCACACTGCACGGAGTGGCTCTTGCGGTACACAAGGTGTGGATGGCCATAGTGCCCTGGGCAAAGGCCAAAGGCGAGAATATGAACCCTCTGGTGAGGGTGCTGGGTGTGATTTTCACCTTCCACATAGTATGTCTGGGATGGTTACTGTTCCGTGCCGAGGATATGCAGACCGTGCAACTGATGATTTACCAAATTACAAACAACTTCAATGCCGCCATCATCCCGCAGTTTGTCGAGGGATACAAGGTTGTGGTGGGGCTCATAGCCCTGGGCTATGTCATGCACTTCATACCAGCAAAGATTGACGAGAAGCTGATGCACAAGGTGGGCAGCGCGGGTTTCTGGTGGCAGGTGGCTATGCTTGTTGTGACGGCGTGGTGCGTAATGCAGATTAAGTCGAGCGACATTCAGCCCTTCATCTACTTCCAATTCTAACTCTCAAAACATCACAATCCTAACTACTCCTCACACACGCTCTTGTTCCATCTGCGTGCCATGCAGCGTAGGCATATCGGGCCACTGCGCAGCAGTTTTTATCACACAGTGATAAGATTGGCGTGCAGAAGGTGATTTTTGGCGGGTTTATTTTTTAATTTTCAATTTATAAATCGTATATTTGTAGATTAGAACTATTGTAGCGATGTCGCAAACTTCATCACACATAACCCTCAGGCAGTTGCAGCAGCAGATAAAGGCGGCTGTGGAACAGGCTTTGCCGCTGCCCGTGTGGGTTGTGGCCGAGGTGGCCGAGCTCAAGGTGAACTACTCGGGCCACTGCTACATGGAGCTGGTGGAGAAGAGCGAATCCTCACGTGGCGGCTCATCAACACCCACAGCGCAGGCTCGCGCAGTCATCTGGCGTAGTCAGTGGGCTATGCTGGGCCCCTACTTCCGTCAGCAGACAGGCTCGGAGCTGGCGGCGGGCATGAAGATTCTGGCCCGTGTTATGGTGTCGTACCACGAGTTGTATGGATTGTCGTTGCAGATTTCCGACATCGACGCCAGCTACACGCTGGGGGAGGTGGAGCGACAGAAGCAGCGCACCATAGCACAACTTAAGGCCGACGGAGTGTGGGATATGAACCGCGAGCAGCCTATGCCCTACCTTGTGCAGCGCATAGCCGTGGTGTCGAGTGCAGCAGCGGCGGGCTACCGCGACTTCATGAACGAGCTTAAGGCGGGAGGCTATGCCTTTAGCTGCGACCTCTACGATGCTGTGGTGCAGGGCGCGGCGGCCGAGGAGTCGATATGCGCCGCGCTGGAGGAGGTGGCCCTTAAGCAGGAGCAGTATGATGCCGTGGTGGTGATTCGCGGAGGAGGTTCGGCAAGTGATTTGAGTTGTTTCAACTCATACAGGCTCTGCTCCTATGTGGCGCAGTTCCCGTTGCCGGTGCTGACGGGCATAGGTCACGACAAGGACACGAGTGTGGCCGACATGGTGGCACACACAGCCCTGAAAACCCCCACAGCCGTGGCGGCATGGCTCACCGAGCGCATGGCACGCATCGAGGCGTGGCTCGAGGATGCTAACGTAAGGCTTAAGCAGCTGGTGGCGGCGGCGATCAAACGCGAGGAGCTACGACTGGAGCGCATGGCGGCCGAGCTGAAGATTCAGTCGGCGACCTACTGCCAGCGTGCAGCAAGCAGGCTGGAACTTAAGCTCGAGCAGGTGCAGTTGCTCGCAAGGCAGCGCATAGAGCGCGAGAAGATGCGCCTGGAGAGCATGGAACGCAGCGTGGAGGCTCTCTCACCACGCCGAATCATGGAGCTGGGATTTGCCATGGTGCGCAGCGGAGAGAAGCTGCTCAGAAGTGTGGCGGATGTCGCCGAGGGCGAGCAGATAGAGATTATCCTCACAGATGGAACAATTAAAGCAAGAGTAGAAGAGTAAAGATATGGAGAACAAGGAATTGACATACGGCGAGGCTATAAAGGAGATTGAGCAGATAATCTCGCGCCTGAGCAGCGAGCAGACCGAAATAGAGACCCTCGCGGCCGAGCTCAAGCGTGCCACAGAGCTCATAGCACGCTGCAAGGCGCAGCTAACGGAAGTGGAAGCCTCGGTAAAGAGCCAGAGCGAGGAATAAAGGGGAGGAGCAGGATTTGAAACGACTGATAAAATATATACTCAACACCATCCCACGCCCCATGCTGCAACGCATGGCAGGGTGGGCGGTGCCGTTGCTCGGACTGCTCTACGTGGGACGAGGCAAGGAGTGCCCCGTGTGCGGATGTCGCAGGCGCAAGTTCCTGCCCTATGGTTATGTTGTGCAGCGCGAGAATGCCCTCTGCCCCAACTGCCTTGCGCTGGAGCGTCACCGCCTGCTGTGGCTGTGGCTGATAAGGGAGAGCGACCTGGGGCGCGGAGCCATTGCCCTGCCGCGCATGCTGCACATAGCCCCCGAGGTTGCACTGATGCGCCGACTGCGCAAGATGTACAACGCCACGCCCGAAAGGTATGTCACTGCCGACCTGGAGAGTCCTCTTGCCGACATGCACTTCGACATTCAGCACATACCGCTCGAAGATGAGAGTTTTGACGCAGTAATAGCCAACCACATCCTGGAGCATGTCGAGGACGATAGGCTGGCCATGCGTGAACTGTGCCGCATAATGCGCCGTGGAGGCTGGGGAGTGATTCTCTCGCCCATAGACGAAGGGCGTGAAAGCACCTTCGAGGATGACTCCATCACAGACGAGCAGGAGCGCACACGTGTGTTCGGGCAGTATGACCACCGCCGCATATATGGGCGTGACTATGCCGACAGACTGCGTGAGGCGGGGTTTGAGGTCTATGTGATTGATTATAAGGATAGTTTTAACCATCGTGAGCAGGAGTTATATGCCCTGCCCGACGAGAAACTATATGTTGTTCGTAAACCATAAATGCGAGGTAGTATGAATGATGTGTTGAGAAGATATGGGTCGCTGCGCAACTACGTTGCAACGACATTTTCGCCCACCACACAGCAGTTGGTGGACAAGGCTCTTCAGTGGGCTGAGGAGCGCATGAGAGGATATAACCGCTACGACGGCACGCCGCTGCTCGACCACGATGTGGCGGTGGCCGAGATTGTAGCCAAAGAGATAGGTCTGGGACGTAACTCCACCGTGGCAGCCATCCTACACGACGTGTTGCGCATAGCAAGCAAGGAGCATCCCGAGCAGGTGGATGAGCTCTCGCGCATAATACGCGAGGAGTTTGGCGAGCCCGTGCTGGGCATTATCGTGGGGTTGTGCAAGATATCGAACATCAAGCTCAAGCTCTCGAAAGAGCAGGCCGACGACTTCCGCGACATGATTGTCAGCTACTCGGAGGACCCACGTGTCATCCTCATCAAGCTCGCCGACCGCCTGGAGGTGATGCGCAACCTGCAGATATTCCCACCCGAGAAGCGCCGCAAGAAGAGCTGGGAGAGCATGAACCTCTATGCGCAGATTGCCCACAAGCTGGGTTTGTATGCGCTGAAGAGCGAGCTGGAGGACCTGGCTCTGAAGTGGCTTGAGAACAAGGACTACGAATACATCTGCCGCCGCCTGGAGGAGACCGAGAGCGAGCGTCAGACCTTCATCGCCCGCTTCCTGCAACCCATCGAGGAGCATCTGCGTCAGGTGCCCGGGCTCAGCTACCACATCAAGAGCCGCACCAAGTCGATATATTCCATCTGGAACAAGATGCGCAAGCAGAACGTAGGCTTCGAGGGTGTGTACGACATATTTGCGCTGCGAATCATAATCGACTGCCCTCCCGAGATGGAGAAGCAGCTCTGCTGGACGGTATATTCTGTTGTGAGCGACTGTTACACGCCCAACCCCAAGCGCATGCGCGACTGGGTGACCATACCCAAGAAGAACGGCTACGAGTCGCTGCACACCACCGTATCGGCCGGGGGAGGTCGCTGGGTGGAGATACAGATACGCACCGAGCGCATGGATGCCGTGGCCGAGCGAGGTATCGCGGCACACTGGCGTTACAAGGGCGTGAACCAGGGCGGGCAGACCTCGGAGCAGTGGCTGAGTCGCCTGCGTGAGGCTCTGGAGGAGACCACGCACTCGCTCACGCAACGTTTTGATGCCAAGCCCACGTCGGGCGAGATTTTCGTCTTCACACCAAACGGCGACATACGCAAGCTGCCCGAGGGAGCAACCGTGTTGGACTTCGCCTTCGACATACACACATCGCTGGGCTCGATATGTACGGGAGGTAAGGTGAACAACCGCGCTGTGCCCATCCGCGAGGTGCTGCGCAATGGCGACATCGTGGAGGTGATGACACAGAAGAACCAAACCCCAAAGGCCGACTGGCTCTCGTTCTGCGTAACCTCGAAGGCTCGCTCGCGCATAAAGTCATACATACGTGAGGAGCAACTCAAGCACGCACGCATGGGACGTGAGGAGCTGGAGCGCAAGCTCAAGAACTGGAAGATAAACACCCCCATTGACGAGGTGGTGGCGTATCTGTGCCGCACGCTGAAGGTGCGCACGGGACGTGAGCTGCACTCGATGATTGCACTGCAAAAGATTGACTTCCCCTCAATCAAGGAGATACTGTCGCGCTGGCTCTCGGGTCAGGCCGACGAGGAGCGTCGTGCAGCAGCCGCCGAGGCCGACAAGCGCAAGGAGGAGAATAAACTCACCGACACGCAGCCACGCCGCTCGACCGACGCACTGATAATTGACGACAGGATAAACAACATAGAGTACAAACTCGCCAAGTGTTGCAACCCCATCAAGGGCGACTCCATATTTGGATTTGTGACCATAGCCTCGGGCATCACCATACATCGCACCGACTGCCCCAACGCGGCACGCCTGAAGGAGAACTACCCCTACCGCATAATGGAGGCGCAGTGGCGCAGCAATGCCGACGGCTCGTTCCGTGCGACCATATCGATTGTCGCACAGGACATCCCCGGCGTTGCCAACCAGATTACCGAGGTCATAACTCGTGAGCTGAAGCTTAACATACGAGGCCTGAACTTCAACTCACGTGGCGACGGCACAGCCGCAGGCACGGTGAGTGTCGAGGTGCCAAGTGCCACCGTGGTGGATATGCTCATACACTCCATCATGCGCATCAAGGGCGTACAACGAGCCTTTAGAATGAAAAACTAACACATACTACTATGCACAAACCTTTGAAAATTCTCTACGACCTGCTGATGCCGATTGCCCGCATACCGGGATTGAGATGGACAGCACGCCCCCTGAAGCTGGTGATATACACCATCGAGGGACTTATGGCTCACGGCACAATGGACATGAGCGCCGCACTTACGTTCTACTCGCTCGTATCAATAGTCCCTGTGCTGGCTCTGGTCTTTGCCATAGTCAAGGGCTTCGGGCTTGCCGAGAGCCTGGCTCAAAACCTATATTCGTTGCTGCCTCAGATGCCCGAGGTGGTGGATTATGTGGTGTCGTTTGCCAACAACACCCTGGCTCGTACAAATGGAGGTCTGCTGGCGACAATCTCGTTGATTACTCTGTTCTGGGCTGTGATTCGTATGTTTGAATCCATCGAGGCCAACTTCAACAAGATTTGGGAGGTGAAATCCACCCGTAACCTGGTGCGCAAATATAGCGACTACATCACCGTAGTGATTATCGCTCCGCTGTTGTGGATTATAGCCACATCGGTGGGTACATACGCCCGCGAATGGCTCGGCCTGGGCGAGGTGTGGTGGCTGAAACTATTGGAGAAGCTCGTCTCGCTGGTGGTAGTGTGGGCGATGTTTACGTTCATCTATCTGGTATTGCCCAACACCAAGGTGAAGTTGCGCTCGGCACTCATGGCGAGTGTCTTTGCCGGCACGGGATTCTTCCTCTTCCAAACACTTTTCGTATTCTTGATGAAGTGGATGACCTCCTATAGCGCCATCTATGGTAGCTTCGCAGCGTTGCCTCTGTTCCTGCTGTGGATGCAGAACTCGTGGAGCATATTGCTTCTGGGCTGTGAGTTGTCGTTTGCCCTGCAGAACGAGAAGCGTTACGACGAGGAGCGTGAGCTGCCCGAGATAAGTCACGACGCATCGCAGAAGGTGATGATTGCCATCATGCACTACGTCGTGCAGGCATTCATACGCGGCGAGGGAGCTGTGCCGATGAAGGATATACGTCAGCATCTGGACGTTCACGCCCGCATATTGGGCAAGCTCGTCACTCAACTTGTTGCTGCACGCATACTCAACGAGGTGAAGTGTGAGGAGGAGGACTACGATATTGCCTACGCTCCGGCAAAGGATGTCTCTACGTTGCGCGTGTGCGACGTGCTGGAGGCTGTGGATAACTATGCCGAGAGGGGTAATGTAACCCTTGACGATACAACCGAGCAGGTGCATCCTTCGCACGAGGTGCTACATGCCACTGAGATTATCCAGAGGCTGAAGGCTAACATCAGTCAAAGTGATGATAATATATTGATAAAAGATTTGATGCAGAATGAGTAATAGCAAACCTTTAGGCGTTGTGGTTGTCGGCAGTGGCAACGTGGCGGAGGCCATAGCTGTGGCCATAGCCGAGGCGTGGGCACTGGAACTCAGGCAGGTGGTGGCCCGCAATGCCGAGCGTGCAGCCGCAATAGCCGACATGTGCCGCACGGAGTGGACCGACAAGCCGGAGGAGAGTGCCGACGCCGACCTCTACATCATTGCCGTGAGCGACCGCGCCGTGGAGGAGGTGGCATCAAGGCTGCGCCGCAGCGAGGGCTCGATTGTGGTGCATACGGCAGGTAGCGTCGAGATGGGGAAGCTGGGAGAAAAGCCCCACGGGGTATTGTATCCGTTCCAGACCTTCACCGCAGGGCGCAGGATGGATTTCTCGGACGTGCCTCTGTTTGTTGAGGGGTGCGACGAGGATACCACACAACGCATCGAGGAGTTTGCGCAAAGACTCAGCCGCAGGGTATATCGTGCCAGCTCGGCACGCCGCCGCGAGATTCATCTGGCAGGGGTGTTTGCCTGCAACTTCGTGAATGCACTCTACGGCATGGCTGCCGACCACCTGCTTGCAACCGAAGGGCTGCCCTTTGATGTGCTGCACCCGCTGATTCTGGAGACAGCGCACAAGGCAGCAGATGCCGCACACCCGCGCAACGTGCAGACAGGCCCCGCCGTAAGGGGTGACAGGGCGGTCATCGAGCGACACGAAGGGATGCTCACCGAGCCCCAGCATAAGGAGATTTACAAACTATTAAGCGACTATATATGGCAAATTTCAAAGAAGATATAGCCCTCTGCAAGGCATTCATTTTCGATGTGGACGGAGTGATGACCGACGGAGGTATCATGCCCATTGAGGGCGGCAAGGACTTCGTGCGCAAGTACAACGCCAAGGATGGCTATGCCATAGCCTACGCCGTAAAGCGAGGTTACAAGGTGTGTGTCATCTCGGGAGGATTCGGCAATCTGCTGCGCTCACGACTGGAGCGTCTGGGCGTCACACGCATGTATCTGGGCTGCGTGAACAAGATTGAAGCCATGAAGGAGTTCTTTGCCGACTACGACCTCGACCCACAAACCACGATATACATGGGTGACGACATCCCCGACCTGGAGTGCATGGAGCAGGTGGGCATACCCGTATGTCCTGCCGATGCCTGCGCAGAGGTGCAGGAGGCAGCACGTTACATATCGGAGTTTGGCGGCGGCAAGGGCGCTGTGCGCGATATCATCGAGCAGACGTTGCGTGCCCAGGACGAGTGGGCAAAGGATAGAGAGTGTGTGATAACCGTAGCATCGAGATAGCCATGGAGAACAGTTCACGTCAGCAAAGGGTGTTCGACTTCTTCAAGACACACGACATAGAGTACACGACATACTCCCACCCCGAAGCCCCCACCATCGAGATTGCCAAGCAGTATTGGCACGACGACGGCTCGAAGCACTGCAAAAACCTCTTCTTTCGCAACCACAAGGGCAACCGCCACTATCTGGTGTGCTTCGACTGCGAGCAGTCGATGGCCATCCACGACCTGGAGAAAATCCTCAGGCAGGGCAAGCTCTCGTTTGCCTCGGAGCAGCGCATGGAGCGTTACCTGGGTCTGAGGCCGGGCTCGGTGTCGCCCTTCGGGCTGATTAACGACCAGGAGCACCACGTACATCTGTTCCTTGACAAGAACCTTCTGAGCTACCCCTCACTCTCGTTCCACCCCAACGACAACACCGCCACGGTGGTCATCTCGCAGCAGATGTTTGCCCGCTACCTTGAGGCCGTGGGCAACAGTTACGAATATATAGAATTATACTAAACCCGACTCAGATGAAACGCCTCTTCCTCATCGATGCCTATGCTTTGGTGTTCAGATACTACTACGCATTCATGGGACGTCCCATGCGCAACCGCTACGGCATGAACACCTCAATTCTGTTTGGCTTCACCAAATTTTTGCGTGACATACAGAAGCGTGAGAAGCCCGACCTACTGGGTGTGGCCATGGACCCCAAGGGAGGTTCGTTCCGCTGCCAGCTATATCCCGAGTACAAGGCCAACCGCCCCGCCACACCCGAGGATATCATAGCCTCGGTGCCCTACCTGTGCCGCTTGCTCAAGGCCATGCGCATACCTGTGTTCGAGGTGGCGGGATATGAGGCTGACGATGTCATCGGCACACTTGCAATGAAGGGCGAGCAGGCCGGTTATGAGGTATTTATGGTCACCCCCGACAAGGACTACGGTCAGCTGGTGGGCCCTCACCGCCACCTCTATAAGCAGCGAGGTGACGATGTGGAGATTCTGCGCAGCGAGGATATATGCTCGAAGTACGGCATCAACGACCCTGTGCTGGTGCGTGACATATTGGCGATATGGGGCGATGCGTCGGACAACATCCCCGGCGTGCCGGGCATCGGCGAGAAGGGTGCCTGCAAGCTGGTTGCCGAGTGGGGTACGGTGGAGAATATACTCCAGAACGTGGGCAACATCAAGGGCAAGCAGGGCGAGAAGATTGCCGCATGGGCCGACAACCTGATGATGGCGAAGCGTCTGACAACCATCTGCACCGAGGTGCCCGTAGAACTAAATGCCGAGGAGTTGGAGATATGTGCGCCCAACTATGATGAGTTGAGGGCCCTGTATCAGGAGTTGGATTTCACATCGTTCCTGCGCGACCTGCACAACGTGGCCCCCGAGCCACAGGGCGATGCACCACGTCAGGAGCCTCAACGTCAGCTCGCCGAAATAGCACAAGCGAAGTCGGCCGAGAAAAAGCGTCAGTCGCTTGCAGGGCAGGGTGACCTGTTTGCTGCACTCATGTCCGACCCTACGCCACCGAGCGCAACCACCACCGAGGAGGTTGCCGAGCCTGAGGAGGCTACGCTGGCCACAATACACACCACGCCTCACAGCTACCACCTTGTGACAACGCTCGCAGAGCTAAATGAGCTAATCGCAAGGCTCTCAGCCTACAAGGAGATTTGCTTTGACACCGAGACCACAGGGTTTGACATGTTCCGCGACCGCATAGTGGGCATGTCGCTTGCCGTGGAGCCGCACCAGGCATGGTATGTGAGCTTTACGCCCGAGAACACCGCCGCCTTTGCCGAGGCTGTGCGTCCGCTGTTTGAGAATGCCGGCATCACGAAGGTGGCGCAGAACATGAAATTTGACATGATGGTACTCAAGCGGCTGGGCATAGAGATTCGTGGCCGCAAGATTGACACCATGATTCTGCACTATCTGCTCGATGCCGAGTCACGCCACAATATGAACTACATGGCCGAGCGTTATCTGCGCTACACTCCCATCGCCATCGAGACCCTCATAGGCAAGGGTGCACGACAGCTCACCATGGACCAGGTGAACATCGAAGCGGTGAAGGAGTATGCCGGCGAGGATGCCGACATCACCCTGCAACTCAAACAGTTGCTGTGGGCTGAGATTGAGAAGCAGGAGCTGGAGTCGCTCTATGAGCAGGTGGAGGAGCCCATGATTGAGGTGCTGGCCGACATAGAGCTTGCAGGCGTGAAGATTGATGCCGTACAGCTTGCCGACTACGCCGTGGAGCTCAACAGCGAGCTCGCTCGCCTTGAGAGCCAGATACGCACACAGGCCGACGAGCCCACGCTCAACATCAACTCCACACGTCAGCTGGGCGAGGTTCTCTTTGCCAAGCTGCGCATTGCCGAAAAGCCCAAGATGACCAAGACACGTCAGTTCTGCACCGACGAGGAGTATCTGCAAGGCTTTGCGGGCAAATTCCCGATAGTGGATAACGTGCTGAAATATCGTGGCGTGAAGAAACTCATTTCGACCTACGCCGAGGCTCTGCCACAACTTATAAACCCCGTAACGGGACGCATACACACATCGTTCAACCAAGCCGTGACGGCCACAGGGCGATTGTCATCGACAAATCCCAACCTGCAAAACATACCCGTGCGTGACGACATGGGGCGCAGGATACGTCAGGCGTTTGTGCCCTCCGACAAAGAGCATATACTCCTCTCGGCCGACTACAGCCAGGTGGAGTTGCGACTGATGGCGCACCTGAGCGGCGACACATCGCTCATTGAGGCGTTCCAGCAGGGCGAGGATATCCACGCCGCGACAGCCGCCAAGCTCTACCACAAAACCATAGCCGAAGTTACTTCGGACGAGCGACGCAAGGCAAAGACCGCCAACTTCGGTATTATATATGGTATCTCGGCATTTGGCCTGAGCCAGCGTCTCGACATCCCCCGCAGCGAGGCCAAGATGTTGATTGAGGGTTACTTCGCCACATATCCGGGAGTGAAGGAGTATATGGACTCATCGATTGTGCTGGCACGCGAAAGAGGTTACGTTGAGACCACATTCCACCGCCGCCGCTATCTGCACGACATAACCTCACGCAACGCTGTGGCACGTGGTGTGGCCGAGCGCAACGCCATAAATGCCCCCATACAGGGCAGTGCCGCCGACATCATGAAACTTGCCATGATTGAGATTCACCGCCGCTTCAAGGCCGAGGGCATACGTTCACGCATGATTCTTCAGGTACACGATGAGGTGGTGATAGATACGCTGCGCAGCGAGCTGGAGCGCGTGAGTGCCATCGTTAAGGAGTCGATGGAGGGTATTGCCCAGCTGAAGGTGCCGCTTCTGTCGGAGGCGGGCACGGGCGAGAATTGGCTCGAAGCACATTAAAACAACAAAGGGTTGTCCAGCAAGTTTTGGACAACCCTTTTTCCTTGAAGTTGTATAACAAGAGGGGGTTAATGCCTGCAAAAAAAGCTACTGCAATGCCAGCCACTCAAGAAGTGACTGCTGCCACTTGTCGTACTGCTCATACTCCTTGTGCATCACCCAGCCATGCCAACCGTTGGGATAGATGTGCAGCTCGGCCTTGACTCCATGCTTCTTCAGGGCGTTATAGTAGCGTGTAGCATTCACCGGAGGCACTACACGGTCGGCGTCGGAGTGGAAGATGATGGCGGGAGGTGTGGTCTTGGTCACACGTGTCTCAAGCGAGAAGAAGGCACGCTCATAGTCCGAAGAGTTACGGCCCACAAGGTTGTAGAACGTGTCGCGGTGAGTGGTATCCTCCTGACTTGTGATTACGGGATAGAACAACACCGTGAAATTGGGTTTGTCGGCCTCGGGTGCGAGCGTCGAGGCGTAGGCTGCCAGATGTCCTCCGGCAGATGAGCCCATCACACCCACCTTCTTGGGGTTGATGCCCAGCTCGCCCGACATCTTGCGCACCGTGCGCAGAGCCTCAACGGCATCCTCCAGAGGTACCTCGCTGTGACCATTGGGCAGACGATACTTCAGCACCGCAGCCGTGATGCCCTGCTCGGCCAGCCACTTGCCCACCATGAAACCCTCATAGGAAATGCACACACAGCCGTAGCCTCCGCCGGGGATAACCACAAAAGCCTGACCCGTAGCCTTCTCGGGGTTGGCCTTGAAGATGTATAGCTCGGTAGAGGTGGTGTTGAAGATGTTGTTGTTGCGGTTCTGCTCCTGAGCCTTGATTTGGTTGGAGTGGGGAGCATCCTTGTCGTCCCAAATCTTCACATAGAGGTCCTGACCGAATTGGTACTGCTGCGCTGCAACGGGCCACACTGCCACAAGCAGCAAAAATGTTAGTAGTCGTCTCATAAGATTTAGCTTTTAGCTTGTTCACTTTACAAAGATAGGAAAATTTGCTATATTTGTAAAGACTAAATCCACCCTATTATGAAACAAATCATTCTATTTCTCGCTTTTCTGATGGCTACGTCGGCCGCAGCACAGCCTACTATTGCGAAATATGGTGCTTCACCGCTTGAAGTATCATCCAAAAAGGAGTGGAAAAAGAGTGTGCGCCCCGCCATCCTTCACTTCTTCGAGCAGGAGGTGTATGGCAAAGTGCCCGAGAAGCAGCCCACGGTTGAGTTTCGTGTCATAGGCCAGGGCGAGGCCTTCGGCGGCAAGGTGCTGCGCCGCGAGGTGGAGATGACCATAGGAGGCACAACAAAGGCCCTGGTGCTGATGTATCTGCCTGCGCAACGCAAGGGCAAGGTGCCCGTATTTCTGGGGATGAACTTCAAGGGTAACCACCAGATAGCCCCCGACACCGAAATCACCATCTCGCCCAACGCACCCCAAGGCAAGGAGCTGGGCAACGACCCCGAGCGAGGGGCTGCCGCCTCACGCTGGCCTGTGGAGATGATTACCGAGGCGGGATATGGCGTGGTGACGCTCTACCGTGGCGACATAGACCCCGACTTTGACGATGGATTCCAGAACGGCATACATCCCCACTTCTACGCCGAGGGGCAGACCAAACCCCTGGCCGATGAGTGGGGCACGATAGGTGCGTGGGCATGGAGCCTGAGCCGTGTGATGGATTACCTGTGCAAGGACAGCGACATCGACCACAAGCACGTGGCGGTGATAGGTCACTCACGCCTAGGCAAGACTGCCCTGTGGGCGGGTGCGCAGGATGAGCGTTTTGCGATGGTTGTGTCGAATGACTCGGGTTGTGGCGGTGCTGCCCTCTCGGCACGCAGGCATGGCGAGACGGTGGCAAAGATAAACAAGGCTTTCCCCCACTGGTTCTGCGACAACTACAACAACTACAACGACCGCGAGCATGCTCTGCCCATCGACCAGCAGGGACTCATAGCACTCATAGCACCCCGCCCTGTGTATGTGGCAAGTGCATCGCTTGACGACTGGGCCGACCCCGAGGGCGAGTTCCTCTCGGCACTCTACGCCTCACCCATATATGAACTCTACGGCAAGCCATCTCTTTTGGGCAAGCCCTTCCCAAACGTGGGCGAGAGCTACGGCGAGGGCAGCGTGGGTTACCACCTGCGTGAGGGCAAGCACGACATAACGGCGTGGGACTGGCAGCGTTACATACGCTTTGCCGACAAGCACTTCTTCGGAAAGTAGTAACCCCAAAACATATTACCATGAAACGACTCTTGATTTTTCTCGTATTGGCGAGTTTGACGCTGACAAGTGCAGCACAGGGAAGAAGGAATTTTGCGAGGTCAGAGTTCCCGAAGGTAAACGACGACAACAGCATCACCTTCCTGCTTATGGCCAAGGATGCCAAGAAGGTGAGCGTGGTGGGCGACTTCAGCCTGGAAAATGGCAAGGAGCGGCGCCACTTCGAGATGCAACCCACAGAGCAGGGACTGTGGCGTGTGACCACACCGCCACTGCGCCCCGAGATTTACTCCTACAACTTCATCATTGACGGCGTGCGCACGTGTGATGCGCTGAATATGATGCAGTTGCGTGATGGCGAGAACCACTTCAGCGCAGTGATAGTGGGCGGTGGGCAGGCCGACCTGTACAAGGTGCAGCAAACACCCCACGGCACACTCCACACCATATGGTACCCATCGCCAACGCTCAACATGCAACGCCGCATGACGGTCTATACCCCCGCAGGCTATGCCGAGAGCCGCAAGAAGCTGCCCGTGTTATATCTGTTGCACGGCATGAGTGGCGACGAGACGGCATGGGCCGAGCTTGGACGCACGGCGCAGATTATGGATAACCTCATAGCGCAGGGTAAGTGCCGCGAGATGATTGTGGTGATGACCAACGGCAACGCATGGCAGCAGTGCGCCCCAACCCACAACGGCGGCCGTGCAATGCAACAATACCGCAACGGCGAGCAGGGTGCGCCCACATTTGTGGATTCGTTTGGCGATGTGATTGCCTATGTTGAAAAGAACTTCCGCGTGCTGAAGAAGGCACAGTATCGTGCCATTGCGGGACTCTCGATGGGCGGCGGGCACTCGTTTGCCATATCGCGCAGGTACCCCCGAACATTCGACTATGTGGCTCTGTTCTCGGCGGCGGTGCGCGGTTTCAATGACGAGCAGGTGCAGGCCGAGCTCAAGGCGCAGCGCGACAACGGCCTGAAACTCTACTGGATAGCCTGCGGCAAGGATGACTTCCTCTACAAACTCAACTGCGACTACATGCAATACCTCGACTCAATATCGATGCCCTACACATGGCGCGAGAGCGACGGCGGCCACACATGGCGCAACTGGCGCATATACCTCTCGGAGCTTGTGCCGATGCTGTTTCAGGAGTAGAGCTGCAAGAAACAGGGCTGACCTCACAAACGGGTCAGCCCTAACTTTTTAAGCACAACGACACGTGGTTATTCGCCCTCGGCATCCGTCTGCTCCCGAAGCTGGAAGTTGGAGGCATTGACCAGCCAGCTGCCCACAGCATTGCCGAGGATGCCGATGATGGTCAGGCGCACAGCCTCCCAGCCCCATGCTCCCGCCAGCGTGAGGTAGAACATGTTGGCGATGGAGTGCTCGAAGCCACTGAGGATGAAGATGACGATGGGCAGGATGATGAAGAGCCATGACTTCGACTTGCGGTAGTTATCCACCGCCAGATACATCATTGCGCCGCACCCCACAGCCAGCACAAACAGACTCAGCGATGAGTCGGCGAGCTTGGTGGCTACAATGTCCTGCACCGTATCGGTTATAGGCAGGCGTGTGAGGGTGAAGAGCTTACCCATGAGGAAGGTACCCACAAAGTTGCCTGCGAGCGTAGCCGACATCTGCGCCCAGCCGTAGGTGCGGAAGTAACCCACACGCCCCGTATAGAGCGCGAGGCCCTGACACACGATGGTCAGCAGTCCAAACGAGAAGAGTACCGAGCCCACCACACGATTCTCGCACATGAGAAACACCACGCCGCCGAAGCCAATCATGATGCCCGACATCACCGCCAGCGCAAAAGTGTTGTATAGTTTCTTCATTGTCATCTTAAGTATTATTACTCTCAAAGATAGGTATTTTGTTGTAAAAAACCGCCTTTTTGTGGCACATTTCGGCAAGATTTCGTATATTTGTGTTATCGGCAGAGAAAATTGGCTACAAATAAAACCATATAACCTATGAAACTATCAAGACTTTTTCTATTGGCTGTGGCGGCCGCAATGACCGCCTGCCAGGAGTACACCCCCGTGGAGACCTTCACCGAGCCCGACGACCCCGTAGCCCCCACCGAGGAGCAGGTTGCCGAGTGGGCCGGCGTGGACGGATTCAATGCCGCATGGGGTGATGCCGACTATCATTACTCACGCTCACTCGTGCCTCAACCCGCCGCCGACCAGATTATGCGCCTCACGCTGTGGAAGGGCGAGAAGGGCTCAGCACAGGCTCTGCTGTGGAGCAACGAGGAGGTGGAGGGCGTAGAGTGCAAGTTCAAGCCTTTCCATTCCGAGAGTGGCACAATGTCCAAGGATATCGCCCGCGCGCGCTTTGTGCGTTACAGCATAAGTGACGATGTGCTGAAGGGCAACCGCCCCGCAATACTCACTTCGGATATGCTCGACGAGCTTGACCGCTTCGACATGGCTGCGCAGACCGTGCGCCCCGTGTGGGTTACGTTTGACATCCCCGAGGATGTCGAGGCAGGCATCTACAAGTCGGAGATGATTATCTCGCACAACGGCTGGGGCAAGCGTCGCCTGCCCATCGAGCTGGAGATTGTGAACCACACACTCCCCGCAGCCAGCCAGTGGCATTACCACCTCGACCTGTGGCAGCACCCCACGGCTCTGGCACGTGTTGAGGGGCATGAGCTGTGGAGCGACGAGCACTTCGAGGCTCTGAAGCGCACCATGAAACTTGCGGCCGATGCGGGTCAGAAGGTCATCACCGCAACACTCAACAAAGACCCCTGGAACCACCAATGCTATGACGGCTATGCCAACATGATTAACTGGACCCTAAGAAAGGATGGCACATGGGCGTTTGACTACACGATTTTCGACCGCTGGGTGCAGATGATGCTCGACCTGGGCATCAACCGCATGATTAACTGCTACTCGATGGTGCCCTGGAACTGCGAGCTTGACTACTACGACGAGGCGCAGGGCAAGGTGGTGACTGTGGTGGCAGAGCCCGGCAAGCCTATATTTGACGAGATGTGGGAGCCTTTCCTTCTGGACTTCAAGGCCCACCTGAAGGAGAAGGGCTGGCTGTCAATCACCAACATAGCCATGGACGAGCGTCCTGCCCACATGATGGATGCGGCGGTGAAGGTGCTTGAGAAGTGCGCCCCCGAGATGGGATTCGCCCTGGCCGACAACCACCAGACCTACAAGAAGTTCAGCATGATGCGTGACGTGTGTGTGTTCATGTGCCACAAGGTGGACCCCGAGGATTTGAAGGAGCGCCGCGAGAAGGGCTATGCCACCACATTCTATGTGTGCTGCGGCCCTGCATACCCCAACACGTTCACCTCGTCACAGCCTTACGAGTCGGAGCTTCTGGGCTGGCACGGTGTGTCGATGGATTTTGACGGCATGCTGCGCTGGGCCTACAACTCATGGTGCGAGAACCCTGTAATCGACTCACGCTATGGTAACTGGCCAGCAGGCGACACGTTCCTGGTCTATCCCGAGGGTCGCTCGTCGATTCGTTTCGAGCGTCTGATTGACGGCATCGAGGTGTCGGAGAAGGTGTGCATACTCAAGGCCGAGGGCGTAGATTTGAAGCCTTTGTATGACGCCTTGCAGCAGGAGTTCCTGGCCAACAACATCAACGACCCCGCACAGCCATGGTGCGAGCGCATGAACAAAGTGAAGGCCATATTTGACGATATTTCACGCAAGTAATTTGCACCTTGAATCACCCACATAAGGTGTCATACCCACGGGGAAGGCACCTTATTTTGTGTGGGAAATGGCACATTTAGAACTTTTCATGTGGCAATTTTACCACAATTTTAACCTATTTCGCCCCTTAAAAACCACTTCCTGCAACTTGAGAGGGGGCTTAACCACATAAATTTTGATGTTTGGGAAATTTAGCGCACTTTTGCATCGGTGGAATTTTCCGCAAGGTTACTCCAACTTCGACCCAACACCAAGAAAAGCAAGCAAAATCAAAATAACCATTATTATTAATTTACGCAAAGGCAACGCCCGACGATGGCCATGCAACAAAAGGTTATCGTGCGTAAGAATGCGTAAGAAAACATTAAAGTATGAAAATTTTTACAAAAATTGCATTGACCCTCGCGGTCGCAACCATCGCAACTTCAGCATTTGCGGGTGGTCCTATGACAAACTCAAACCAGAGTGCGCACTTCCTGCGTAGCATCGCACGTGGTACTTCACTCTCAACCGATGCGGTTTACACAAACCCTGCGGGTGTAGTATTTATGGATAACGGCTTCCACCTGGGTATCAACGACCAGATGGCAGCACAGACTCGTAAGACTACATCAAGCCTTACAATGGGTCCTCAGCTCCCTGGAGGTTTCTCTGAGACAGAGTTCGAGGGTTCGGTATTCTCACCAGTAATCCCAAGCGTTCACTTTGCATGGAAGCACAACCGCTGGGCAGTTATGGCCGGTATGGGTGTAAATGGTGGTGGTGGTACTATCAAGTACGACAATGGTTTGGCATCATTCGAGCGTATCGTGTCATCATTCCCTGCTATTATCGCAAATCAAACTGCGGGTACTGTTGTCCCAACAGCTTACTCACGTAACCTTACATTGGAGGGTTCTTCAATGACATTGGCATTCAATGTTGGTGCAGCATTCCGTATCACCGACTGGTTGTCAGCAGCTGCTATGGTTCGCGTTGGTGTTACAAACAACTCTTACAAGGCAGGCTTGAACAACCTCAACTTTAACATCGGTGGTCAGATGTTGCCAGCATCGGCTGTTTTGGCAGGTACACCTTATGCTGCATTGGCTGAGCAGTCACTCGACGTTAAGCAGAAGGGTACTTCAATCAGCCCTGTTGTAGCGTTGGCATTCCACAAGGGCGCATGGGACGCATCGGTAAAGTATGAGTTCAAGATGGCGACAGAGCTCGAGAACACAACAACAAAGGATATCAACCTCGGCGATGGTGGTATGTTCCCTGACGGAGCAAAGATCAAGGCTGAGACTCCTGCCCTTTTGGCTGCTGCCGTAAGCCGTCACTTCGGCCCTGTAAAGGTTACAGCTCAGTGGCACCACTACTTCGACAAGGATGCCGAGAACTCATTCTCACCCGTTATCGAGGGCAACACAAACGAGTATATGCTGGGTGTTGAGTGGCAGATTTCAGAGAAGTGGTTGGTATCAGCAGGTACACAGCGCACACAGCTCAACATGAACGAGAGCAAGTACTCTGACATGAACTTCTCAATCTCATCATGGTCAATCGCTGCCGGTTTGAAGTATCAGGTATGCGACTTGGTAGGTATCAACCTCGGTATTATGCCTACAATCTACGATAGCGTAGAGAGTACAGGTGTTCACGCATTTATGGGTCAGAACCTTGGTCAGTTCAAGGACGTTTACAAGCGTACCTCAATGGCTTGGGGTATAGGTCTTGACCTTAAGTTCGGTAAGTAAGATATGGTGGAAAGGGTTATCGTCTTCGCTGGCGAGTGAAGAGATGCAGATAACGCGACAATCTTCATCTACTCACAAACCCAAGGCATAACCCACTTCTCACCTGCATTTTAGGGCAGAGGCCACCAGCAAGGCCGTTGCACCTGAAGATAAATAGGGGTGCCAAGCTCCCCGAATGTTACAGTAAATACTCTTTTTGTAGAATATGGTTTTTTGATTGCTGGACGGCTGCGCCTCACATGGGACGCAGCCGTAGTTTTTTTCGGTCGTTATTCTACTTTAGGTTACTGCTATTTTACCGTTACAACCTTTACAACCGCAGTCACAGCCTATGGCTTTCGCCATTATACAAATCTGACCCACCCCCTAAATCCCCCGCCTCAGGCAGGGGACTTTGGTCGCTACGCTCCGGGTGGAGTATAATACCCAAAGTATTACGTTGCGACAAGCCGCAATCACGGCAGATGAATTTTAGGAAAGAGTGCGGAGGAGGAAATTTCCGTTAAAAAACGGAGAACTTTTCATCTTAATAAAAGTGCGTAGCATCCGTTTTAGGAAATTTCATTCTGCGCACCCTAAAATTTATCACCGTGTGATTTTGGCTCTA
>JAFOHD010000003.1 GCA_017421945.1 Alistipes sp.
GACTTGGCCGCTTGGTAAAGTTCGGGATCACCCTTTAATTCGGCAGAGTTGACGAGCCGTAGTTTTCGTTCCAGAGTGGTGATGGCTTTGTCGAGTGCCTCCAACTCGAGGTTGCGCGTGAGCGACGAGGAGGCACAGGCCGAGGCTAAGGAGTTCGCAAAGGCTCAGTTTGCACAGTATGGCATGCCATCTGCTCCAGAGGAGATGATTGCTAACTTTGCAAAGCAGATTCTTGAGAATAAGGAGCAGGGTCAGAAGATTTACGAGAAGCTCTACGAGTTGAAGGTTGTAGAGTATGTTAAGTCGAAGATTAAGGTTTCAACAAAGTCTGTAACATCAGAGGAGTTTGCTAAGCTGGCGCAGAAGGCGTAAGCGAGGCCCATCTGTTTTACACCTTTTTATATAAAAGGGCAAAAATGTGTCACAATACATTAGAATTTGGACTCTGGGCGTAATGTTTGCAGAGTCCAAATTTTGATTTATGATAATCCATAATAATATGAATGAGTTTGAAAAATATGCCCGCCTGCATTGCGGTATAAGCAGTCTTAAGTTGCATAACTTCCACTCTGTACATCAGGGCTATGTGTCGCCCACCATCATCGAGGAGCGACAATTGAATGTGGCTACGATGGATGTCTTTTCACGCCTTATGATGGACCGCATCATATTCCTTGGTGCACCTATCTATGATGACGCCGCTAATATCATTCAGGCGCAGTTGCTCTTCCTTGAGCAGGCTGATGCAGAGAAGGAGATTCAGATATACATCAACTCTCCGGGCGGCTCGGTGTCGGCTGGTTTGGGTATATACGATACCATGCAGCTTGTGTCGTGCGATGTTGCAACTATCTGCACGGGAATGTCGGCATCGATGGGTGCTGTGCTTTTGGCCGCAGGTGCTGCAGGTAAACGTCAGGCGTTGCCTCACTCTAAGGTGATGATTCATCAGCCATTGGGAGGTGTGCAGGGCCAGGCATCGGATATTGAGATTACGGCGCGCGAGATTCAGAGGACCAAGCGTGAATTATATGAGATACTTTCATTGCACTCTGGCGTAGATATTGCTCAGATTGAATATGATGCCGACCGTGACTATTGGATGAGTGCGACGGAGGCCAAGGAGTATGGTTTGATTGATATGGTGCTTGAGAAGCATACTAAATAGTTGAAATATGGCACAAAAATATAAAGGTTCACATTCGGGCGAGGATTGTTGCTCGTTTTGCGGAGCCAAGCGCAGCGATGTGGCTCTGATGTTTCAGGGTACGGGAGGTGTGAATATATGTAACAATTGCGTTGAGCGCGGTTACCAAATGCTCGTTGAGAGCGAGCTCACGGGTGATGGCAAGAAGTCGAAAGGTGATAAGTTCCGCATGGAGGAGCTTATGAAGCCTGCCGAGATTAAGGCTGTACTTGATGAGTATGTCATTGGTCAGGAAGATGCCAAGCGTTATATGTCGGTGGCGGTGTACAACCACTACAAGCGTATCCTGAGCCGACAGAAGAATAAAAATGTCGATGAGGTTGAGATAGATAAGTCCAACATTGTACTGGTGGGTGCTACGGGTACGGGTAAGACCCTTATGGCACGTACAATAGCACGTGTGTTGAATGTTCCGTTCACCATTGTCGATGCTACCGTTTTGACCGAGGCCGGATATGTCGGCGAGGATGTTGAGAGTATTCTTTCACGTCTGTTGCAGGTTGCCGATTACGATGTCGCAGCTGCCGAGCGAGGCATAGTCTTTATTGACGAGATTGATAAAATCGCCCGCAAGGGAGATAATCCTAGCATCACGCGTGATGTGTCGGGTGAGGGTGTGCAGCAGGCTCTGCTGAAGATTCTTGAGGGTACCGTTGTAAATGTTCCTCCCCAGGGTGGTAGAAAGCACCCCGATCAGAAGTTTATTCAGGTCAATACCAAGGATATACTATTCATCTGTGGCGGAGCTTTTGACGGCATCGAAAAGAAGATTGCGCAACGCCTGAATACACGTGCAATAGGTTATGGTCGTCAGACGGGGCAGCAGATCGACCGTAAGAATCTGATGAAGTATATCATGCCTCAGGACCTCAAAACTTTCGGTCTTATTCCCGAACTTGTGGGCCGTCTGCCTGTACTGACATATATGCAACCTCTGTCAAAAGAGGCGTTGCGTTCTATTCTCACCGAGCCCAAGAATGCCATCGTAAAGCAGTATATCCAGCTCTTTGCTATGGACGATGTGGCTCTAAAGATTGATGATGAGGTGCTTGACTATGTTGTGTCGAAGGCCGACGAGTATAAGCTCGGAGCGCGTGGCCTGCGTTCAATATGCGAGGCTATTATGATTGATGCAATGTATGATGTTCCATCTTCGGGTGACAAGGAGTTTGTGGTCACCCTTGATTATGCGAAAAAAAAGATGGAAGGTGCTAATTTTTCGGAGTTAAAACAGGTAAGTTAAGATAATTATATTATCTTTGTAAGTAGGAAATGAATATTAAATAGATATGTTTGCTAACTCTAAACTCAACAAGGCGGCTGACAATATTCGAATCTTGGCAGCTGCAATGGTAGAAAAGGCTAAATCGGGCCATCCAGGCGGCGCTATGGGTGGTGCTGACTTTATCAATTTGCTTTATACGGAATTCATGCACTATGATCCCGAGAATCCTGCATATCCGTTCCGTGACCGCTTTTTCTTAGACCCTGGTCATATGTCACCAATGCTCTATTCAGTGCTTATGTTGTCGGGCTTCTATAAGATGGAGGATTTGCAGAACTTCCGTCAGTGGGGTAGCATCACTCCGGGCCATCCCGAAGTAGATGTTATGCACGGTGTGGAGAATACCTCTGGTCCGTTGGGTCAGGGCCATGCTATGGCTGTTGGTGCTGCTATTGCCGAGCGTTTCATGGTGGCACGTTTCGGTGAGTGGATGGCTCACAAGACCTATTCATTCATCTCTGACGGTGCTGTGCAGGAGGAGGTTTCGCAGGGCGTAGGACGTATTGCTGGCCATTTGGGTTTGGCAAACCTCATCATGTACTACGATGCCAACAATGTGCAGCTCTCAACCAAGGTTGATGAGATTGACTCGGAGGATGTGGCTGCGAAGTATCGTGCTTGGGGTTGGCATGTTATTGATGTTAATGGTAATGATGTTGAGCAGTTGCGTGCAGCCTTAACTGAGGCAAATGCACAGACCGAGTGCCCTACACTTATCATTGGTCGCTCAATCATGGCCAAGGGTGCTATGGGAGCTAATGGCGAGAGTTTTGAGGGTAAGGTTTCAACTCACGGCCAGCCATTGTCAGGAGCAGGTGCCGATTTGGCGGCTACAGTTAAGAACCTTGGTGGTGATCCCGAGGAGCCATTTAAGCTCTTTGCCGACACTGTCGAGGTTTATGAGAAACGTCGCGTAGAGTTGAAGATGTGGGCAGAGAAGATGAAGCATACCGAGGCTGAGTGGCGTGCCGAGCATAAGGATCTCTCTCGTAAGCTTAATCGTTTCCTCTCGGGTGAGGTTCCAGAGATTGATTACAATAAGATAGAGATAAAGCCAAATACGGCTACACGTGTTGCGTCGGCAACTATGTTGGGCGTTTATGCCGAGAATGTCGAGAATATGATTGTTGCCTCTGCCGACCTGAGCAATTCCGACAAAACCGATGGTTTTCTTAAGAAGACCAAGGCTTTTGAGAAGGGTGACTTTACAGGGCAGTTCTTCCAGGCGGGTGTTGCCGAGTTAACCATGTCTTGCGTGATGAACGGTATGGCGTTGCATGGTGGCGTTATTCCTGCGTGCGGAACGTTCTTCGTATTCTCGGATTATATGAAACCTGCAATCCGTATGTCGGCATTGATGCGCCTGAAGGTTATCTATATCTGGACGCATGACTCGTTCCGTGTGGGTGAGGATGGTCCTACACATCAGCCAATCGAGCAGGAGATGCAAATCCGCCTGATGGAGCATGTGCATAATCACCAGGGTGAGCGTTCGATGGTCGTGTTGCGCCCAGCCGATGCCGAGGAGACTGCTGTGGCATGGCAGTATGCTATGTCGGAGAAGCGACCTGTGGCACTTATTCTCTCACGTCAGAATGTGAATACGTTGCCTGCATTGAATTATAGCCGTCGCGATGAGGCAAAGCAGGCGTTGAAGGGTGCTTATGTTGTTATGGATTCAGCCAAGGCTCAGGTGGTTATGATAGCATCTGGCTCGGAGGTATCTACTCTGGTCGAAGGTGCCGAGTTGTTGCAGAAGGAGGGTATTCCTGTCCGCGTTGTCAGCGTTCCAAGTGAGGGCCTGTTCCGTGACCAGCCAAAGTCTTATCAGGACAGCATTTTGCTCAGTGACGTTCCTCGTTACGGCTTGACTTCGGGTCTGTCGATGACGTTGCGTGGCTTGGTTGGCGAGGGTGGCAAGATTCATGGTTTGGATCATTTCGGCTACTCGGCTCCATATAAGGTCCTTGATGAGAAGTTTGGCTATAATGGTCAGGCTGTTTACGAAGAGGTTAAGGCCTTGCTGAATAAGAATTAAGTTGGCGTATTTTTCCGCCAAGCAATACGGGCTGTCGTAACGCATTGTTTGACAGCCCTTTTTTTCAAACACTATCCACGCAACTACACCCAAATGAATAGAATTAAGTTACAAGACAAGTACTTTAAGGTGATGATTCCCGCCGAGGAGATTGACGCAGCTGTTGAGCGTGTTGCCCAGCAGTTGAATGTTCGCTATGAAGGTCATACTCCCGTTTTTTTAGGGGTGTTGAGCGGCTCGTTTCTTTTTTTGAGTGACTTGGTGCGCAAGACAACCTTCGATAGCCAGCTGGCATTTGTAAAGATTTCGTCGTATGAGGGTACGGAATCAACAGGTAATGTCAAGCAGCAGTTGGGTATTGATTTCGACATCGAGGGGCGTGATATCATCATTGTTGAGGATATTGTCGAGACGGGCCATAGCATGAATTATCTGCTTGACTACCTGAAGAAGCGTAAGCCTGCAAGCATCTCGATCTGCACGCTCTTCTTCAAACCCGAGAAGTTCCTCTATGAGTATAAGATTGATTATACGGCACTCTCTGTCGGTAACGAGTTTATCGTAGGTTATGGCTTGGATTATAATCAGTTGGGTCGTAATTTGAAGGATATATATGTCGTTGATGAATAGCGATTTGTTATGTGGCGGCGAGAAATTGCCACTTGTTGAAGATTTCTACACTATTCAAGGTGAGGGTTATCATGCCGGTAAGCCCGCATATTTCATCCGTTTAGGTGGGTGTGATGTGGGATGCCGTTGGTGCGATGCCAAATACACGTGGAATCCTCGCATTTTTCCACCTGTTGATGTCGATGTTGTTGTCGAGCGTGCCAAGTCGTGTGAGGCGCAGTCTATTGTGATTACGGGTGGTGAGCCTTTGCTGTATCCTTTGGATGTACTTACCTCCAGGCTCAAGGCTGCAGGGCTGGAGATATTTCTTGAGACGTCGGGGACCCACCCCTTTAGTGGCGAGTTTGACTGGGTGTGCCTATCTCCTAAACGTCAGCAGCCTCCTTTGGCTGAAGCATTTGGGCGTGCGCATGAGTTGAAGGTGATTATCCAGACCGAGGATGATTTTCAGTGGGCCGAGGATAATGCCCGCCGTGTAGGGCGTTACTGCCGATTGTATATGCAACCCGAGTGGAGTGTTTATGATGATATAATTCCCAAGATGGTGGAGTATGCCAAGTCGCATCCCAAGTGGAGCATTTCGGTGCAGACACATAAATTCATGAGAATACCTTAACAATGACACAGAAAGCAAGTAAATTATTGTGGACCATACTCACTGCTGTGATATTTGTATATACAGCGGTAGTTATTGTGCGTAATTTGCTGACTATAATTAGGGTGAATAGTCGTATCTCACGTCTCGAGGAGCAGTACGAACTCTATCGGGGTAGGATTGATCAGGATAGCACCTTGCTTGAGGAACTGAAATATGACGAGTATCTTGAGCAATATGCTCGTGAGAAGTTCCACATGCAAAAGGCCAACGAGCAGGTTTATGTGGTGGAGTAGAGAGTCTTGAACCTAATAATAATGGGATGCCAACAATCGTTGGCATCCCATTATTATTTGCATGTTTCAGTCTGCTCTTAAAGAACATTATTCAGCATGGGGAATATGCGAAGCAGAGAGTCTATAACCTGACTGCGCTTGGCATCTTCTTTGAGAATCAGCAGCACGGTGTTGTCGCCTGCTATTGTTCCGAGTATTGCGGGGCAGTCGAGATTGTCGATGGGAACCGATATTGCACTCGCATAGCCCGACTTGGTCTTTAGCACACCCAGGTTACCCGAGAATGTAAGACTTGTGATATTGTCGGATATGTTTGACGAGATGTTGATTTCATGGTGAGCAACATTTGGCAGAACATATATGTATCCCTTGCTCTTGTGGGGAACTTTTGCTACGTTCATAAACTTAAGGTCACGTGAGAGGGTACTCTGTGTTATCTCTACACCACACTCACGCAAGCGGCTGATAAGCTCCTCCTGTGAAGATATCATCTCGCTACGAATAATCTTTCTGATGGTCGCAAATCGCTGGGTTTTTTGATTCATAGTTTTATAAGTTTAGGTTGTTTCTATTGCGCTGTTTGTCAATAAACGTATTTCAACGTCATATTTATGCAAATGTAATGCATATTTTTTATAAAAGCAAGCAAAAACCACTTTATATTTTTCTTTTATAACGCTGAAAAATTAAACTTTGAAATTATCCTAATTTTCAGTCGTCAGTTCTGCGGAAAATATGTTGTATTGCATAAAGGCATTAAATATTCCGCATATTCAAATAAAAATGCAGCAAATATGCAATTATGCTAAAAAATTCACCTATACACCAATTATATAATGACGAAAATTTGCATATTGCGTATATATATGCGATATTTGCAAGTCAAAAAAATATTAACAATAAAGCGATAGTATAAAAAATGAAAATTGATGTAATGGTTGCTACTGAAAAGCATCTGTGTTTCGTGTCGCAGATTAACGACGAAATTGATGCCGCAGCCAAGCAGCGTGGAACGGGTATTGCCCGCCGTACCGACGAATATATCGCCGATAAAATAATGTCAGGAAAGGCAATTATTGCCGTAAACAGAGATGAGTTTGTAGGCTTCTGCTACATAGAGTCGTGGGGACACGATGAGTTTGTCGCAAACTCTGGTTTGATTGTCCGCCCACAATATCGTGGCATGGGTGTCGCTAAGCGTATCAAGAAGGCAGCCTTTGACCTTTCGCGCAAGCGTTTCCCCAATGCTAAGTTGTTTGGTCTTACCACGGGTGAGGCAGTTATGCGTATCAACACCGAGCTCGGCTATGAGCCTGTTACGTTTGCCAAGCTCACCGATGACGAGCGTTTCTGGGCAGGTTGCCAGTCGTGTGTGAATTACGATGTGTTGCAGCGTACCAACATGACCAAGTGTTTGTGTACGGGTATGATTTATGACCCCGAGAAGGTCGCAAAGAAGGCTGCGGCGAGTGTTGAGGGCGAGAAGAAAACATCATTCTGGAGCCGTCTGTTTGGGAAATAATTAAAATTGAATAGATATGAAAAAAGTTGTTTTGGCTTATAGTGGAGGTCTTGATACCTCGTTCTGCGTAAAGTATCTGAGCAAGGAGCTCGGTTACGAGGTTCATACTGCACTTGCGAATACGGGCGGTTTCTCGGCCGAGGAGTTGAAGGCGGTTGAGGAGCGTGCCTATGCGCTGGGTGCCAAGTCGCACGTCAATATTGATGTTACGGGTGACTATTATGGCAAATGCATCAAGTACATGGTTATGGGTAATGTGTTGCGTAACAAGACCTATCCGATTTCGGTTAGTTCGGAGCGTACGTTCCAGGCCTTGGCAATTGTGAACTATGCAAACTCTATTGGTGCCGATGCCATTGCTCACGGCTCTACGGGTGCGGGTAACGACCAGGTGCGTTTCGACCTTACATTTGAGGTGTTTGCTCCACAGGTTGAGATTATCACCCCTACACGCGACATGAAACTTACACGTGAGTACGAAATCAACTACCTTAAGGAGAATGGTTTTGAGGCTGACTTCACCAAGATGGAGTACTCGATCAACAAGGGTGTTTGGGGTACATCGGTTGGCGGCAAGGAGACTCTCTGCTCGGCTACCAACCTTCCCGATTCGGCATATCCTTCGCAGCTAAAGAAGGAGGGCACCGAGTCGTTGGAGATTGAGTTCAAGAATGGCGAGGTTGTAGGTGTTAATGGCGAGGCTGTGTGTGGTGTTGCTGCCATCAACAAGCTTGAGGCTATCGGCTCGGCATGGGCTATTGGCCGTGATACTCATGTGGGTGACACTATTGTAGGTATCAAGGGCCGTGTAGGATTTGAGGCTGCGGCTCCAATGCTCATTATCAAGGCACATGAGCTTCTGGAGAAGCACACGCTTACCAAGTGGCAGCAGTATTGGAAGGACCAGCTCGGAACATGGTACGGTATGTTCATGCATGAGGCTATGTATTCAGAGCCTGTTATGCGCGATATCGAGCAGTTCCTTGAGAGCAGCCAGCGCAATGTGTCGGGTAAGGTCTTTATCACTCTACGTCCCTACACATTCACTTTGGTGGGCATCGAGTCGGCTCACGATTTGATGAATGCCAAGTTTGCCGAGTATGGCGAGATGAACAATGCGTGGACAGCAGATGATGTCAAGGGCTTCACCAAGATTGCGTCAATGCCTCTGAAGATTTATCACGCCGTAAATCCTGATGAAGAGTAGAGCTTTGTTACAAGTAGATAAAGAGATAATGATTAAAGTTGCAATAGCAGGAGGAGCTGGTTACACGGCAGGCGAACTTATTCGCCTGCTTGTTAATCATCCATCCGTAGAGTTAAGATATATTCAGAGTGGCTCTCACGATGGCGAGCCCATAAGTTCGGTGCATACCGACTTGATTTACAGCGACCTGAAGTTCTCGCCGATAGATTTTGAGGATATTGACGTGCTATTCATATGTATGGGTCACGGTAACTCGGCCAAGTTCTTGGATGAGAATCCTGTGCCACAGAGGGTTAAGATTATTGACCTTAGCAACGACTTCCGTTTGAAGGCTGATGCCGGCGAGTTTGTGTATGGCGCACCTGAACTTAATCGTGAAAAGATTAAGGGTTGTCGCTGTGTTGCCAATCCGGGATGCTTTGCTACCTCGATTAATCTGGCTCTTATGCCATTGGCTGCGGCAGGTATTCTGCCCGAGGAGGTAACCGTTACGGGTATCACAGGCTCTACGGGTGCTGGTCAGAAGCCTACGCCCGATACTCATTTCAGCAACCGCAATGCCAACCTCTCGAACTACAAGGTCTTCACCCATCAGCATCTGGGCGAGATTGGCGAGACTGTTGTGGCTGCGGGCGGAAGCACAAATACCGACATCGCGTTTGTCCCCGTTCGTGGTTGTCATGCAAGGGGTATTATGAGCGATGTGGTGGTGCGTGTGGATGAGGATTTGGAACAGATTGTAGAGATTTTCAAGTCCTACTATGCTGCACATCCATTTGTGTATGTGAGTGACAAGCCGGTGTATATGAAGCAGGTTGTCAATACCAACTATTGCTTCCTGTCATTGCAGAAGGAGGGTCGCAAGCTATTGATTACCTCGGTTGTGGATAACCTATTGAAGGGCGCATCGGGACAGGCTGTGCAAAATATGAACCTTATGTTCGGCCTCGATGAAAGCGAGGGCTTGAGACTTAAGGCAAGCTATTTCTAAAAATTTGGTTATGAAACTTTTTGATGTATATTCCCTGCTCGATATGGAGCCTGTGAAGGCGTCGGGCGCATACTTGTGGGACAAGGAGGGTGTTGAGTATCTCGACTTCTATGGTGGTCACGCAGTAATCTCGATTGGCCATACCCATCCTCACTATGTCGCAAAGCTTACCGACCAGCTTTCAAAGATAGGATTCTATTCGAATGCCGTTGTGAACTCGTTGCAGACCGAGCTGGCGCAGAAACTGGGCGAGTTGTCAGGTTATGCCGATTATGAACTCTTCCTTTGCAATAGCGGTGCCGAGGCAAACGAGAATGCCCTGAAGTTGGCATCATTCACCACAGGCAGGGAGCGTGTGCTGGCCATGAAGGCCGCATTCCACGGTCGTACCAGCATGGCTGTAGCCGTTACTGACAACCCCAAGATTCAGGCCCCTGTGAATGTTACCGACAAGGTGTCGTTTGTAGCACTGAACGATGTTGAGGCTCTGCGCAAGGAGCTTGCCACGGGCGAGTATGCAGCCGTTATCATCGAGCCTATTCAGGGCGTGGGTGGTATTCAGGTGGCGTCGGATGAGTTCCTTAAGGCGGCGCGCGAGGCATGTGATGAGTCGGGTACGTTGCTCATCATTGACGAGATTCAGGCGGGTTATGGTCGTAGCGGTAGGTTCTTTGCGCACCAATGGTCGGGTGTGAAGGCCGATATTATCACTTTGGCAAAGGGTATCGCAAATGGTTTCCCTGTGGGTGCTGTGATGATTTCGCCTGCGGTGCCAGCCAAAAAGGGAATGCTGGGCACAACCTTTGGAGGCAGCCATCTGGCATGTGCAGCTGCTATTGCTGTGGCTGATGTTGTCAAAGCTGAGGGCTTGGTTGAGAATGCCCGCAAGATGGGAGAGAAGATTGTCGAGGGCATCAAGGGTGTCAGCGGCATCAAGGATATCCGCGGTCGCGGTTTGATGATTGGCATCGACTTGAGTGTGCCACAGTCTACATTCAGGAAAGAGCTGCGCGAGAAACATCATATCATGACGGGCCTCAGCGGAGAGTACACTCTGCGTCTGTTGCCTCCGTTGATGATTGGCGATAAGGAGGTTGAGCGTTTTGTTTCAGCATTCAAGGCTACGGCAGCCGAGATGGGTATGTAAATAGTTTTCTGATGAAGATAAAAGTTATAAAGATTGGCGGTAAGCTGATTGAAAATAGTGATGTTCTCGCTTCGCTTTGTGACAGCCTGGCTGCCCTTGGCGAGGCGTTCGTCTTGGTACACGGTGGAGGTGTTATGGGTTCACATCTTGCAAAGCAGTTAGGTGTGGAGGTAAAGATGCACGAAGGTCGCCGTATTACCGATGCTGCTACGCTCGACATAGCCGTTATGGCCTATGCAGGTTTGGCAAATAAGCGTGTGGTGTCGGCGTTGCAGTCGCGCGGAGTGAATGCCTGTGGCTTGTCGGGTTGCGACATGGCTGTCGTGAAGTCGCACCGCCGTCCTGTCAAGGATATCGATTGGGGCTTTGTGGGCGATGTCGATGATGTCAATGCCGATGTGCTGGCTCTGCTGCTCGACAATGGAGTGATACCTGTGATATCACCAATCACATTTGCTCCTACGGGAGAGTTGCTCAATACCAATGCCGACAGCGTTGCTTCGGCTGTGGCTACCGGTTTGGCTGCAAAGTATGAGGTGGAGCTGGTCTTTACGCTGGATAAGCCTGGCGTGCTGCTCGATGTGAATGATGACAGCTCGCTCATTGAAACCATCACGCCTGTGCTCTATGCGCAGCTACGTAGCGAGGAGAAGATACATTCGGGAATGATTCCCAAAATTGACAATGCCTATAAGACTATTGAGGCTGGTGTGAAGAAGGTGCGTATCACCTCGCCCGAGAGCCTTACGGGCGGTACGGTTGTAATTAAGTAAATCATGGATTCATCACAGGCCATAGAGTTATTGAAGCGTTTGATAGCCACCCCTTCAGTCAGTAGAGAGGAGGGGCAGGCTGCTGATATTGTTGAGGCGGAGTTGTTGAAGTGGGGTTTTATGCCCATGCGCAAGGGTAATAATGTGTGGGCTATGGCGGCGGAGCGGGATGCTGCGAAGCCGACCATTCTGCTCGATGCTCACCTCGATACGGTGAAGCCCAATGCACAGTGGACACGCAATCCGTTCATGGCGCAGGAAGAGGATGGGCGTCTGTATGGCCTGGGAAGTAATGATACGGGTGGAAGCCTTGTGGCTATGCTTGCCACGTTTGTTAATCTGTCGCGTACAGAGCAACCCTACAATCTGATATTTCTGGCATCGGCCGAGGAGGAGGTTACGGGTGTTGGCGGCGTGCGTGCCGTGTTGCCAGAACTTGGGCAGATTGATTTTGCCGTTGTGGGTGAGCCCACATCGTTGCAGCCTGCTGTGGCCGAGAAGGGACTGATGGTGCTTGACTGTGTGGCGCATGGCCTTGCGGGACATGCCGCACGTGAGGAGGGCGTGAATGCTATCTATAAGGCGTTGAAGGATATAGAGTGGTTCCGTACCCATCGTTTTGAGCGTGTGTCGGAGTTGCTTGGAGAGGTTAAGATGACCGTGACAGGCATTGAGGCCGGTACACAGCATAACGTCGTGCCGGCAGAATGTCGGTTTATGGTCGATATCAGGGTGAATGAATGTTACAGTAACGAAGAGTTGCTCGAGGAGATACGTCAGGCTGTGGAGTGCGATGTGACACCCCGTTCTACACATCTTAACTCATCTGCTATTTCACTCTCGCATCCTGCTGTGGAGCGTCTGGTGGCGATGGGGTGCAAACCTTTTGGTTCACCTACGATGTCAAATCAGGCGGTGATGCCATTCACAACGCTCAAGTTAGGCGCAGGCGACAGTTCTCGCTCTCACACCGCCGATGAATATATCTATCTGCATGAGATAGAGCAAGCTATTAAAGTGTATTATAGTTTGTTGGATGGATTGAAAATTGAAAAACATTAACATATATGAAACTTTGGGATAAGGGTTATTCAACCGACACGTTTGTTGAGGAGTTTACCGTTGGTCGTGACCGTGAATTGGATTTGTTTCTGGCCGAGGCCGATGTGCTTGGTAACATGGCTCACATGAAGATGCTCGGCTCGATTGGTCTGCTTTCGGCTGAGGATTGCCAGGCTTTGGAGCAGGGACTGAAGCAGATTTACAAACAGGTGCAGGCGGGAGAGTTTAGCATAGAGGAGGGTGTTGAGGATGTCCACTCGCAGGTGGAGTTCATGCTCACCGAGATGTGTGGTGACGCGGGTAAGCGTATCCATACGGGCCGCTCGCGTAACGACCAGGTGATGGTCGATATCAAGCTCTTCTCGCGCAGCGCAATAATTGCTTTGCAGCAGAGTGTCAAGGAGTTGTTTGCGACACTGATTGCCAAGGCCGAGGAGTATAAGGATGTGTTGATGCCCGGCTATACCCATCAGCAGGTGGCCATGCCTTCGTCGTTTGGAATGTGGCTCAGTGCCTATGCCGAGGCGTTGGCTGATGATATGCTGATGTTGCAGGCTGCCTATAAATTGGTGAATACCAACCCATTGGGCTCGGGAGCAGGCTATGGCTCGTCGGTGCCTTTGAACCGCACGATGACAACCCGACTGCTTGGCTTCGATGACCTGGCATATAATTCGATGTATGCGCAGATGCAGCGAGGCAAGACCGAGCGTGTGGTGCTTACAGCCATTGCAGCCATTGCAGCTACGGTGGGGCGTCTGGCGCAGGATGTGTGTCTCTATTCTTGTGCTAACTTCGGCTTTGTGAAGTTGCCCGATGCTTTCACTACCGGTTCAAGCATTATGCCTCACAAGAAAAATCCTGACATATTTGAACTTACACGTGCTAAGTGTAACCGCATGCAGGCGTTGCCTGTGGAGGTGACGCTGGTGGCGACAAACCTGCCCTCGGGATACTTCCGTGATATGCAGCTTACCAAAGAGATTTATGTGCCTGCATTCAAGGAGATAACCGATGTGGTGCGCATGGCAAAGGCGGGTATTGAGCAGATGTGGATAAATCGAGATATCCTTTCAAACGACATTTATAAATACCTTTTTACGGTTGAGGATGTGAACGATGCCGTGGCGAAGGGAGTTCCTTTCCGAGATGCCTACCGTGAGGTGGGTATGCAGGTGCAGAATGGCACTTACGAACATGATGGCCGAGAGCTTAATCATACACATGAAGGCAGCATCGGCAACCTCTGCCTGGACAATATCCGTGCGAAGTTTGAGCGCAATATGATTGATTACTCAGCGGCATTTGAGGCCGAGGAGGCATTGATGAAATAACAATGACAGAGTTCGGGCTCATAGATTATGTGGCAAAACTCTTTCAGGGGGTGAGTCACCATGGTTGGGAGAGTATCGGCGATGACTGCACGGTGCTGCCAATAGGTGGTGGCGAGGTGTTGGTCGTTACAACCGACATGCTTCAGGAGGGGGTGCATTTTCTGTGCCATGCCACATCGGCTCGTGAGTTGGGAGGTAAGTCGCTTGCAGTAAACTTAAGTGATGTAGCAGCCATGGGCGTAAAGCCTGTGGCTACATTGCTTTCGTTGGCACTCCCCGCAGAGTGCTGCGATGAGTGGGCGAAGGAGTTTGTGGAGGGTTTTCACTCGCTTGCGACGGAGTATGATGTGGCATTGGTGGGAGGTGATACCACCTCGTCGCAGAGCGGTGTGTCAATAAATGTTGTGGCCATAGGTCGTGGCAGGGCGGAGTGTGTGAAGCGTCGCTCGGCGGCCCGTGTGGGCGATGTTATATACGTCGGTGGCGAGTTGGGAGGCTCGGCGCTTGGCCTGAAGGATATACTTCAGGGGAGTGTTGATTCTGATTATGCCGCCTTGCATCGTAATCCACGCCCGCAGGTGGAACTTGGACAGTGGCTCGGCACACGTGCCGAAGTACATGCCATGATGGACATTTCCGATGGGTTGGCTTCGGATTTGTGTCACATACTTAAGCTCTCGCATTGTGGTGCGCAACTTGAGGTTAATGCCATACCGGCTGCGGGGGGAGATATAGAGACTGCGGTGTGTGGCGGTGAGGATTACAAACTGCTCTTTACGGTGGAGTCTGATGCCGCCGAGAGGTTTGAGAGTGAATATAGAGAAATATTTCAACAGCCTATATATAACATAGGTAGAATCACGGCAGCTGATGAGCCTCGTATATGCTGGAGTGAGGATGGAGTCGAGATATACCCCGAGTGGAGGGGTTTTACCCATTTCTGATTATTAAAGCAACTTGCCGAGTAGTCGGCGTGCAATTGTGACAGCCTCGCTGAGGGCCTCCATGCGTGTGAGCAATGCCCCGAGTGAGTATGTTGCCACCCCTATTGCAATCTTTATTGCAAGTCGCCATCCTACGTGTAACTCAATGGTATAATTACCCACAAACTCTGTTGCAAAGAACATTGCAACGGTCAGCAATGCAATTGGAAGTAGCGTGCGCGCAAACAGTGTGACGGTGAATTTGCAGTAGCGTGTCGTAGCTCCGGTGTTGAGTATCATCTCGCAGGCGGCAGCTGCTACCATTCCCCATGCTATGGCCTTCACACCTATGGGAATCGTGATGGCAAGGATGATGGTCATAAGGACCTTCTTCAAAATCTCCAGTCGTAGAATTATGGCTCCGTTGCTGCGCACCTTAAGCACATTGTAGGCTATGGCGGAGATGGGGTAGAGGAGTCCCACAAGTGATAGAATCTGGAAATAGGGTACAGAGGGATGCCACTGTGGCTTGAGCAGCAGCTGGAATATATCTTCTGCCGTAGCAATCAGACCAGCCATCATGGGAAACATGACAAAGGCGGTGAGCATCATCACACGGCGATACCCCTCCTTAAATTTCTCGTCGTCATCGCTTATTTTTGCCAGCGCAGGAAATGTGACACTCTGTATGGACTGCATGGTCGCATTCACAGGCATATCCTTGAGTTTTTGAGCCTGATTGTAATAGCCGAGCATATTGGCAGAGTACATCTTGCCGATGAACAGCTGCGCTATGTTATTGTAGATGGCTGTAATCATGTCGGTAGCAATCAGTCGCAGGCTGTATGGTGTCATTTCTTGCAGCGAGCTGCCGTCTGTGTCACGGCGATAACGCCACGAACTCTTCCACCACAACAGCATGGCTTTTATTGCCATCATGCTCACACGTTGTCCCACCAGACTCCATATGCCAAAGCCTGTGAGTGCCATTGCGATTGCTATGATGCTGCTTATGAGCGAAGATGTGAATATAATCGTGGAGAGTTCGGCAAAGCGAAACTCTTTGACCATTATAGTGTTTTGGATGACGCACAACGCATTGAGCGGTAGCAGCAGATACAGCACGGGTGCTATGGAGGTAATCTTCTCCCACCCATAATACGATGCCACCAGGGGTGCTGATGCCGTGAGAATGGCGTAAAGCAACACCGACGCCCATATATTGAAGCGGAATACCGCCTTGAAATCGCCCTCCGAGGCGTCGGTCTTGCGTATGAGTGTTTGTGAGAAACCGCTGTCGATGACAACCTGCGAGAGTGTGACCAAGATGGTCATTACGGCTATCACTCCCATCTCATTGGGCATGATGCGATTGGCAACGATGATGCTCACTATGGCCTGAAGCAGTGTGGAGCCCACCTTCTCGGTTATGTTCCACGCTACACCCGAAGCAACTCTCTCGCTCAAATCACGCTCCTTGCCCATCTTGAAGTGGTATTATTCCAACAGAGCCTCTACGCCGAGTCGATAGGAGTCGAGCCCAAAACCCATGATTGAGCCTTTCGCCACGGGGGCAATCATGGATGTGTGGCGGAACTCTTCGCGCGCCAGAATCGATGAGATGTGTACCTCAACAACGGGAGTAGTAATTGCTGCAATGGCATCACGCAGGGCTACCGATGTGTGAGTGTAACCTCCTGCATTCAGCACTACGCCATCATACTTGCCCACGCTTGCATGCAGGGCGTTGATAAGTTCTCCTTCAACGTTGGATTGCATATAGTCAAACTCAACCACACCCGCATAACGCTCGGTGAGCGCAGCGGTGTACTCCTCGAATGTGGTTGTCCCATAAATGTTTACATCACGTTTACCCTGAAGGTTGAGATTGGGACCATTTAAGATGAGAATCTTCTTCATTTCATTAATATGCTTTGGCTTCAGCCTCACCGCGAAGGAATCGCAGTGCATTCATTGCGAGCGACTGAAGTTCGTTCTCGCCGGCGTAAATTGCTATCGGAGCCAGGAAACGGCATGATTGCGAGATGGTATCGGTGACAAATTTGCTGTGCGCAATGCCTCCAGTGAGGATGATTGCATCAATATCTCCACGCAGTACAGTAGCCATCTGTCCGATGTTCTTTATGATGCCGTATATCATCAGGTCGATGGCCTGCTTAGCATCTTGATTACCAGCCTGGGCCTCCTCGATTAGCTCCTTGACTGAATTTTTACCCGTCAGCGACACAAGCCCTCCCTTACCGGAGAGCAGGTCGCGCACCTGCTTGTGAGAGTATTTGCCTGAGAAACACAAATCCACAAGTTCGCCCGCAGGGATAGAGCCCGCACGCTCGGGTGCTACGGGACCTTCGCCGTCAAGGGCATTGTTGCAGTCAATGACACGTCCCTTGTAGTGGGCTGCTACGGATATGCCGCCACCCATGTGTACGACAATTAGGTTCAAATCTTCATAACGGCGGTCGATGTCGGCGGCATAGATGCGAGCTGTAGCCTTTTGATTCAAGGCGTGGAATATCGACCGACGACGTATCTCCTTGATGCCTGTGAGTTTGGCCACATCCCACCTTTCATCAACAACAATGGGGTCGGCAATGTAGGCCTTGAGTCCTAAACTCTGGGCTATGCTGAGTGCGATAATGGCGCTGAAGTTGGAGGCGTGCTGGGGTGTGCAGTTGCGCAACTCCTCGCACATCGACTCCGAAACTTCATATATGCCACTCTCGACAGGTCGCAACAATCCCCCTCGACCGATGACGATCGAGAGGGTTGCGAGTTCAATGTCATTCTCCTTAAGAGCCTTGAGAATGAGTTCTTTGCGCCACATGAGATGCTCCTCGGTGGTGGCAAAGCGTTTGATATCATCTGCCGAATGAGCAAGCGAACACTCCACCACAGGCTTGTCGTCATGATACACGGCAATCTTGGTAGATGTCGAGCCTGTGTTTATGGCAAGAACGGCAAAGCGGTATTGATTTGAGCGATGGCACTCATCGTCCATTTCCCAACTGCATGTTGAGTGAGGTGTGGGTTTGCTTGTCATAGGGCAATATTGTTAGCTCTGGTTTATCGCGCTGCCAAGCAAGCAAGTGCGATTGAATACTTCTTACTCAAGGCAGAGTCGCCACGTGAAGTCAAGACGCAAGGAACCTTCGCGCCCTTGACGATAGCAGCCAGCTCACCACCACCAATGTGTGTTGATGCCTTGAAGAATACGTTACCTGACTCGATGTTAGGGAAGAGCAGGCAGTCAACGTCACCTGCAACAGCCGAACCCTTGACCTTCTTATGCTCGGCAACCTCCTTATACAGAGCAACGTCAAGCGAGAGAGGACCATCGACAATCACATTGCCAAGCTGGCCACGGTCACCCATCTTTGCCAAAATAGCGCACTCGAGATTTGATGGAACGGTAGGCAACACCTGCTCGGTAGCAGAGATGCAGGCAATCTTTGGAGTCTCAATACCCAGCAACTTCGCAGTCTCGGCGAGGAAGCTAATCTGCGTCTGCTTCTGCTTGAATTCGGGAGCGGGGATGATGGCTACGTCTGAGATGGTGAGCAACTTGTGATAACCTGGGAGCTCAACAATAGCCACGTGAGTAAGCACACCCTTTGGAGGGAACAAGCCAGCCTCCTTGTTCAGGATACCGCGCATATACTTGTCGGTAGATACCAAGCCCTTCATCAGTACATCGGCATCGCCCGCAGCAACTGAAGCTACAGCCAGGCGCACGCAGTTTGTATCGTTGGGCTCGTGTACGATATTGAAGATATTGGGGTCGATATTCAGCTCCTTGCATGTTGTCTCAATGGTGGCTTTGTCACCGTAGAGGGTAGCCTCAACCAATCCCTCCTGCCATGCGTTGTAGACAGCCTCAATAGTGTGAGAATCCTGTCCATAAGCAACTGCCAGACGCTTCTTGCCGCGTGCTACGGCAGCTGTTACGATTTCATCCAAATGTGTAATCATTTTCTTTAGATTTTATTGTTTTACAAATTTTTTGTAAGTTCATATGTGTCGGTAGCGATGACCAGCTCCTCGTTTGTTGCTATAACGGCAACCTTAACCTTTGACTCTGGAGTAGAAAGCAGGGTGTTTGTGCCACGAGTCTGGGAATTGATATCTTCATCAATCTCAATACCCATGTAGCCCATGTCCTTGCATACGTAGCTGCGCAAGTCGGCAGAATTTTCGCCTACACCGCCTGTGAATATAACCAAATCAACACCGCCCATCTCGGCCGCATACTCGCCCACGAACTTCTTTATGCGGTTGTAGTACATGTCGCGTGCTACGATGGCCTTCTCGTTGCCGGCATTGTATGCTGCATCAATATCGCGCATGTCGCTTGAAAGCCCTGTGAGACCCAATACGCCTGACTTCTTGTTCATCATTGAGTTGAGCTCGGCATAGCTCATGCCCTCACGCTCACCGATGTATGTCACTGCGCTGGCATCAACATTTCCGCAGCGGGTACCCATCACCAGACCATCCAGTGGTGAGAATCCCATTGATGTGTCGAACGACTTGCCGTTCAGTATAGCCGTAATAGAGCCGCCGTTGCCAATGTGGCATGTGATAATCTTTGAGTTGTTGATGTCCAGACCAACCATCTCGGCACCCACCTTGGCTACATACTTGTGGCTTGTGCCGTGGAAACCATACTTACGTACACGATATTTGTCGTAGTACTCCGTAGGCAGAGCGTAGAGGTAGTTGATGGCAGGGATTGTCTGGTGGAATGAAGTATCGAACACAGCCACCTGTGGCACTCCTGGCAACACCTTCTCGATAGAGAGAATACCCTCCAGATTGGCAGGGTTGTGCAGCGGAGCAATCTCAAACAATGAGCGGATGTTCTGCTTTGCCTGCTCATCGACCAATGAGCTTGACTGGAAGAACTCACCACCGTGAGCCACGCGGTGTCCCACGGCCTTCACCTCCTTGAGGTCGGCGATGACACCATGCTCGGCATTGGTCAGGGCCTCCAGCACGAGGCTGATACCGGTAGTGTGGTCGGGGATGGGCTGCTTGAGTTCGAAGTTGTTTTTACCCACGGGCTTGTGGGTGAGACTTCCCTCTGGAAGACCGATACGGTCAACAAGTCCCTTTGCAAGCAGGGCGTTGTTGTTCTGGTCAATGTCAATCACCTGATATTTGATTGATGATGAACCGCAGTTAAGTACTAATACAATCATAATGTTTGATATTTTTATTTTACGTATGAATTTTGCTTCAAAATATTTGCCCACGCCACAATTCCCGTTCATTGGCGGCAGTCGTGGCAGTCATCGGAACGAGGATTCAAAAACTATGTCAAATTATGTACTAACAAAGATAATAAATAAAGTGTGAACAAACCAAAAGCGAGGTAAAAAAAGAACTTTTTATCTCGCTTTTTATCAAAATCTACTCATTTTGGGTGTTGTAGAGTATAATCCGCTCTATGGCTCGCTGGCAAACGGGGCAAAACTGTGTTGCGACATTGTCCCTCATGCGACAGACAACTGCCGGACGATACATCCCCTTTGTCATGTAACCACCACCTTCGTACACTCCCACGGTGTAGTTCTTTTTGCGTTTTTCGGTGGGGGTGGTGGGTATCTTCTCGCCTCGGCGGAGCATATCTTTCCACTTTGAGTCAAAGTCCACGAGTGAGGTTATGTTCTGCTCCCAGGGCTCGTAGTTAAGAGTGTAGAAGTTTTCGGTGTGGTCGGGCTGTTCATAGAAATATTCATCCGCCAAAGCTCCGAACGAGTGCCCGAACTCATGCACCACAACGGGCTTGAAGTAGGGGTTGTGGGCCGTTGTCAGGGTGTATGAATTGTAGATTCCTCCTCCGCCATATGTATCGGTGTTGGCGAGGATTATGATATGCTCGTAGGGTATGCCCACAAGGTTGTCGTGTATAAGGTGTACGCTATTGGTGGTGAGGTAGCGTGGCGAGTAGAAGGTCATGAAGTTGGAGTTTACGGCAGTCTGCTTCCACTCATTATCCTGCGGCACACTTACATTGCCCTGCTTTGAGGGGCACCTGACAGCCACCACGTTGAACTTGGTGCGGTGCGATGCGAAAGGCTCGTAACTTAGAATCTCGTCGCAGGCTGTGCGGGCATCCTGCATGAAGATGTCCATCTGCTCGAGGGTGTAACCCTCGGCCATGATGACAATGTCAATACACTCCTCAGAAGAGCCGCTTTTGAGCAGATATTCATGCGGGGTTGTGTCGCGGTTGTCAAGGCGGCGTATGAGCTTGTCGTCGGGCGAGAATATGTGACGTAGCTGGGCTTGTTGTTCGCCCTTGTTGTCGAAGAGGGTGGTCTCGATTATAACCTCCTGTTTGGGAAGTGGGACGAGCTGTGTAAACTCAAAGCTACGGGTTGAAGTGGTAGCCTCATCGGTTGTGAGCCACTCCTGAAACAGACTCGAAAAAGAGTTGCAGTAGATGGTTGAGTTGCTCTCTGTATCTATGATTCTCACCTCTCCGTTGCCTTTGACGGGCGTTGTATCGAGATTGACGCGCCGCCCGGCCCATAGTGGAAATGCGGCAAATTCATCAATGGCAATTATCTGCTGCTGCGCATTGCCGGCGAAGATGTAGTCGATGCGAAGTGTTGCATTTTGGAAGTTTTCATCAAATTCCTGGGCATATGACATCCAGCCAAGGATGATGCAGAATAGTGTTAGAATGACTCTCTTCATTAGACTTCATATTTGTATCCCACACCCTTGATTGTGACTATGTGTTCCTCGCCAATTTTCTGCCTTAACTTGCGGATGTGAACATCAATTGTTCTGTCGCCAACGATAACATTGCTGCCCCATACTTTGGCGTAAATCTCGTCGCGCGTGAAGAGTCGGCCAGGCTCGGAGTGCAGCAGTTGCAGTAGTGAGAACTCTTTGCGAGGCAGGACTATGGTCTGGTCGCCTCGCTTTACCTGGTAGTGTTCAACGTCAATTTCCAGCCTATCGTTCTGGGGTTCGTCAATCGAGGGTATGCGCTTGAGAATGGCCTGCACACGGCTGCGCAGGATATTCATCTTTATAGGCTTGTTGATGTAGTCGTCAGCACCGGCGTTGTAGCTTTGTAACTGAGTCTCTTCAGAACTTATGGCAGAGAGGAATACCACCATTACATTCTTCAGAACGGGCGAGCGGCGTATGGCTTTGCAAGTCTCTATGCCGTCAAGTACGGGCATCATCATGTCGAGCAGGATGAGATGAGGCTTTATTTCCAGCGCAACCTGTAGTCCTTCTGCGCCATTTGCAGCGGTATGTACCTCATAACCGTCGCGCATGAGATTGTATTTCACAAATTCCAAGATGTCGACTTCGTCGTCAATAAGCAGTATTCTGTATCCCATAGTCTGATTTTTTTCACAAATATATAAAAAATCTTGGTTAAAAAACGAATAACGAAGCGATAAATTACTTATATTTGCACATCTGTATGCTATGCAAAATATGGCGTGCTAAAAACTACTTAATGTGATGACTACTGAAAATTCTTTACATGCGGCTCTTGATGAGCCTATCGGTGATGCCGATAATGCGAAAAATGTGACTTCTGTTGAACTTCAGGAAGGTGAGGCTGCTCTGGTTGCTGATGAAATGTCGGAGGTGGAGACTGCGGCCGATTTCTCGGAGGAGGATGCTGCTTTGGATGCCGAGAAGGCGGGTCTTGCCATTGGCGAGGAGACAGCCGAGGAGCTTTCTGCCGAGGAGGTTGACAAAAACGACTTGAGTGGCAAGAGTAAGCAGGAACTTGTTGAGATGTTTGCATCGTTGCTCGAGACCGAGCCCGTGCAGACTCTGCGCAAGAGTGTTGAGGCCATAAAGATTGCCTTCTACAAGTTGCATCGTGCCGAGGTTGATGCTGCCCGCAAGGCTTTTGAGGCTGCGGCTGCCGAGGGTGAGGAGTTTCAGGCGGCGGTTGATGCTACCGAGGTGCGTTTGAAGGATTTGTTCAAGGTTTATCGTACGCGCCGAGACGAGTACATCGCTAATCTCGATAATATCAAGGAGGAGAACCTTAAGATTAAACTTGAAATTATTGAGGAGCTCAAGGAGCTTGTAAACTCCGACGAGACGCTGAACAATACCTTTGCAAAGTTCCGTGAGTTGCAGCAGCGTTGGAAGGAGACCGGCCTGGTGCCACAGCAGAAGGTAAAGGATGTGTGGGAGACATATAACCTGCATGTTGAGAATTTCTATAACTTCATCAAAATTAACAAGGAGCTGCGCGACCTCGACCTGAAGAAGAACTACGAGCAGAAACTACAGCTCTGCGAGCAGGCCGAGTCCCTGATTACCGAGCCTTCTATCGTTGAGGCGTTCCACAAGTTGCAGAAGTTGCATGATGAGTGGCGCGAGACAGGTCCTGTGGCAAACGAGTACAAGGAGGCGTTGTGGGAGCGTTTCAAGCAGGCTTCAAGCCGAATTAACGAGCAACATCAGGAGTATTTTGATGCTATCAAGCAGGAGCAGGTGAAAAACCTCGAGCTCAAGAGTGAGTTGTGCGCAAAGACCGAGGCTTTGGCCGAGCAGCCTTACTCATCACGCAAGGAGTGGAACAAGGCGAGCGAGCGTCTTATCGAGATTCAGAAGATGTGGCGCACGATAGGTTTTGCCCCCAAGAAGGATAATACCCGCATCTATGAGCGTTTCCGTGCAGCGTGCGACAGCTTCTTTGAGGCGAAGCGCAAGTTCTACGAGGGCGTGAAGGGTGAGATGGAGCATAATTTGCAGCTTAAGCAGGAGATTTGTGAGGCCGCAGAGGCATTGCAGAACAGCGAGGATTGGAAGCATGCTACCGAGGAGTTGATAGCATTGCAGGCAAAGTGGAAGCAGGTAGGTGCTGTGTCACGTCGCTATGCCGACCAGGTGTGGAAGCGTTGCCGCGCTGCGTGTGACACATTCTTTGAGCGTAAGGCGCAACATTTTGCAAGCATTGAGGATGAGCATGAGCAGAACTTGAAGAAGAAGTTGGAACTCATCGAGCAGATGCATGCTGCCGATATCAAGGCGGGCGGATATGACCTTATCAAGGAGTTCCAGCGTCGCTGGAGCGAAATAGGTTATGTGCCCATCAAACAAAAGGATGCTGTCCAGAAGAAGTATACGGAGGCTGTAGATGCCATGTTCGGTGTGTTGAGGGGCTCAGAGCGTGACCGCTCAATGAATCGTTTCAAGGAGCGTTTGCAGGGTATGAAGTCCTCTGCCGATAAGCGTATGCGTTCCGAGCGTGAGCGTTTGTACAACAAGGTGCGTCAGATGGAGCAGGACATTGCTCTGCTGGAGAACAATATCGGCTTCTTCTCAAAATCGAAGAATGCTGATGCGATGATTGCAGACATACGCGAAAAGATAGCCAAGGCAAGGCAGGAGGTGCAACTTACAATCGAAAAGATTCAACTCATAGACAACTACGCTGCCGAGCAGGATACAGATAAAGAGTAGCAATAAACAAAACGAGAACGCAAGGTCGGACTCGCGGTTCCGACACCGCGGGCCCGACCGTTGCGATGAAATAGGCAACAAGAATAGAGTAAAAGAGAGGAAATAAGTATATATTTAATTATTATAGGGTTATGAAACTAAGTAAGCCAAAGTATATCTTCGTTACAGGAGGTGTGGCATCATCATTGGGAAAGGGCGTGATTTCGGCATCAGTCGCACAGTTGTTAAAGGCCAGAGGTTATTCTGTTACAGTTCAGAAGTTTGATCCTTACATCAACGCTGATCCGGGCAAGTTGAATCCTTATGAGCATGGTGAGAGTTATGTTACAGAGGATGGTACCGAGTGTGATTTGGATTTGGGACACTACGAGCGATTCACATCAATCACCACCACCACAAACAATACCGTGACAACAGGTAAAATCTATCAGAGCATACTTGAGAAGGAGCGTCGTGGCGAGTATATGGGCAAGACTGTGCAGGTCATCCCTCACATCACCGATGAGATTAAGCGTCGCATACAGTTGTTGGGTGCAACCAAGAAGTATGATGTGATTATCTCGGAAATTGGTGGTACGGTAGGTGATATCGAGTCGTTGCCATACATTGAGTCTGTGCGTCAGTTGCGCAACGAGTTGGGTTACCAGAACTCACTGCTGATTCACCTGGCATGGGTGCCATACATGGCTGTGGCAAGCGAGCTTAAGACCAAACCTACACAGCACTCTGTCAAGGAGTTGCAGTCAGAGGGAGTACAGCCAGATGTGCTGGTGTTGCGTGCCGAGCATCACCTGCCTGACGAGGTGCGCCGCAAGGTGGCACTGTTCTGTAACGTGACACAGGATGCGGTTGTTGAGTCGGTAGATAAACCTACGATTTATGAGGTGCCACTCAGCATGCGCGAGCAGCATCTTGACGATGTTATCCTGCGTAAGTTGGGTATCACGGATGAGGGCGAGCCCGATTTGGCGGCATGGCGTGAGTTTGTAGAGAAGGTAAAGAATCCAAAGAAGCGTGTTGAGGTAGCCCTGGTGGGTAAGTACACCGAGCTTCCCGATGCCTATAAGTCAATCAATGAGTCATTCATTCATGCTGGTGCGTCAAACCACTGCAAGGTGAAGGTGCATTATGTTGCTGCCGAGAGCATTACAGCCGAGAATGTGGCCGAGAAGCTGGGTGGCGTATCAGGAATCTTTGTTGCTCCTGGCTCTGGTAACCGTGGCTTTGAGGGTAAGTTGGAGGCTGTGCGCTATGCACGTGAGAACAATGTGCCTTTCTTTGGTGTCTGCTTGGGTATGGAGAGTGCCGTTGTGGAGTTTGCCCGCAACGTGTTGGGTATTAAAGATGCTCACTCACGTGAGATGGACCCACAGACCAAGAATCCTGTTATCGACATCATGGAGGAGCAGAAGAAGGTCATGGCAAAGGATGGCACCATGCGCCTTGGAGGCTTTGCATGTACGCTGAAGAGTGGCTCGAAGAGCGCAGCTGCTTACGGCAAGGAGTCTATCGTGGAGCGTCACCGTCACCGCTTTGAGTTCAACAGCAAGTACCTCGACCAGTTTGAGAAGGCGGGCATGATTGCTGTTGGTACCAATCCCGAGACAGGTCTTGTGGAGGTTATGGAGTTGAAGAACCACCCATGGTTTGTTGGCGTGTTGTTTAACCCCGAGTATCACAGTACAGTAGCTACACCTGCTCCATTGTTCGTTGCCTTTGTTGCAGCGACTTTGGAGTATCAGAAGAGTATGACAGCCGAGCAGAAGGCAGCAAAATAAACACTTTAACAATTAGAAATGGATAAGAAAACAATTATAGGAATTGTACTCATGTCGGTCATCTTTATTGGCTACATGGTTTACAGTTCACGACAGCAGGCAGAATATCAGCAATATATGGAGCAGGTGCAGGTTCAGGAGCAGGCACTTGCCGAGGCCGAGCAGGCCCAGCAGCCTGCTGTGGAGGAACTTTCAGACAGCCTTAAGCAGGTAGCAGCCGAGCAGGCGCAGCAGCGTGAGGTGCAGATGTTTGGCGAGAGTCTGGTGGCTGCACGTACAGCCCAGGAGCAGACCTACACCATGTCAAACGACTTGTTGACGGTTGATTTCTCGACACGTGGCGGTATGATGAAGAAGGCCGTACTTTCAGATTATACCAAGTATGCACCAAAGGATGAGCGCAACGAGAAGGTGTCGTTGTTTGACCCCGAGACGGCTATGTTCGACATGGAGTTTTACGTGAAGAATGGGCTGAACAATGTTAAAGTAAATACTTCGGAGTACACCTTCACAACCGAGGGCGTACGCAAGGAGGAGGGTCGCCAGGTGCTTGAGATGCGTCTTGAGGTTAGCACGGGAGCCTATGTGGTGTATGAGTATGTACTCTATGACCAGAAGCAGCCTTCGCGCGATTACCTGGTGGATTTCAATGTGAGGTTTGAAAACCTGTCGCCCATCATGGCGCAGCAGTCTACTGTGGGAATGATGTGGAGCAACCGTACATATCAGAACGAGCGTAGCTTCAAGAATGAGAATATGTACACCACACTCTCATATCGTTTGCCCGATGAGGACGATGTTGAGGATTTGGGTATGAGCGAGGAGAGTAAGTCGGAGCAGGTACAGAGCGAAGTGAACTGGGTGGCATTCCGTCAGCAGTTCTTCTCGCAGGTATTCATTGCCCACTCAAACTTTGCCTATGCCGACATGGGCTTCACGACCGAGTCGAAGGGCTCGGGTTTTGTAAAGCACTACACATCACGCATGGGTGTGGATTATACACCTCAAACCGCAGGTTATAACTTCTCAATCTACTGTGGTCCTAACAAGTATCCTATTCTTCAGGGTGTGGTAGGCGCTGACGGCGAGAGCATTGCTATGGAGCGTCTGATTCCACTCGGTGGATGGATGGTGGGCTGGTTCAACCGCTGGATTGTAATTCCTGTATTTGATTTCTTGAGCAAGTATATTGCAAGTTTCGGTATCATCATCCTTATCCTTACCGTGCTTGTAAAGCTTTTGATATTCCCTCTTACATACAAGAGTTACCTCTCTACTGCCAAGATGCGTGTTATCAAGCCAGAGATGGATGCCTTGAACGAGAAGTATCCACGTCAGGAGGATGCCATGAAGAAGCAGCAGGAGATGATGAAGATTTACCAGAAGGCCGGCATCAGTCCTATGGGAGGTTGTCTGCCAATGCTTATTCAGTTGCCTCTGTTGTGGGCTCTGTTCCGTTTCTTCCCTGTAAGTATAGAGTTGCGTGGCAAGTCGTTCCTCTGGGCCGATGACCTCTCGTCATACGATAGCATCCTTAACCTGCCGTTCAACATCCCATTCTATGGCGACCACGTCAGCTTGTTCTGTTTGTTGATGTGTGTGACTATGATTGGTTTCTCGTATATCAACTATCAGCAGAACTCAGCAGCATCGGGCCAGATGGCGGGTATGAAGTTCATGATGGTGTATATGATGCCAGCCATGATGCTCTTCTGGTTCAACGATTTCGCATCGGGTTTGTGCTACTACTATCTTGTGTCACAGGTCTTGACCATGATTATCATGATTGGCATGCGCCGTTTTGTTGACGATGACAAGATTCGCTACATCATGGAGCAGAATAAGGCGAAGCAGAAGAACAAGAAGAAGTCGAAGTTCCAGCTTCGTTATGAGGAGTTGATGCGTCAGCAGGAGGAGCTGGCACGTCAGCAGGCTAAGCAGCGCAAGTAAATATTGTTGCGATAAGTAAAAGCCCGAGACCACCATGGTCTCGGGCTTTTATTTACCTATTATGTTGCTATTGTTGGCAAATCTCGGCATCAGACTTGAGCTGTTGTTGTAGAGCCTCGATTGAAGTGAAGCGCTTCTCGTCGCGTATCTTGCGCAGGAGCTTGACGGTGATAGTCTTGCCGTATAAATCACCCTCAAAGTCAAACAGATGAGTCTCCAGCAGTCGGGTAGTGCCATCCACCGATGGGCGGCAGCCTACATTCGACATGGCCTTGTAGCATTTGCCCTCAACCTCTACGTGCGACAGATATACTCCATTGTCGATGTTGTCAATCTCGCGGGCGTCGATGTTGGCCGTGGGAAATCCCATCTTGCGTCCTAACTGCGCTCCGTGAATAACTATACCTTTTACTATCATGTTACAATAGAGTTGCTGTTAAATGTTGTGGGTGAGTTTCTGCACCAATGAAAATTGCGAGAAGAACTCCTTGGCGAGCACTCTTATTACGGTGTACGATGGAATTGCCAGCAGCATGCCCACAATGCCTGCCATGTAACCTGCAATAAGTATTACAAGGAATATCTCCAGCGGATGCGCCTTCACGCGCTCGGAATAGATCGTAGGTTGCATGACAAAGTCGTCAATGCCTTTTATGCAGAAGAGTATACATCCTATGGAGAAGAATGTTTGTATGGCAGTCATGCCCTCAAATGGTGCAATGATGCCTATACATGCCGATATAATACCTCCCATGAGCGGGCCTGCGTAGGGGATGACATTCATCACACCCATAATTAGTCCCACCATCAGAGCATTGTCGGTTTTCATGCCAAAGAGTATCATTGTTGTTGAGATGACAATCATCAGTATGATACTCTCGGTGAGCAGTCCCGTGAAGTAGCGGGACAGCAGATGCGATATTGAGTCCAAAGCTCGAGTCACGTTCTGCTGCAAGCGTTCAGGGAAGAGGCTTGTTATCATGGCGTAGAAGAGACCATCCTCCTTGAGGAAGAAGAAGGTGATGAATGCTATTGAGAACACCGATATCAGCATAGATATGGCGAAGCCCACGATTGACGTCACGGTGGTGTTGAGCGTGTTGTAGTTCACCAACTCCTTGAGCGAACTGATCAATGTATCGGAAAGCGAGAAGTGAGTCTCGGGGATGGCAAAGGTGCGACTTAAATATTGCTGTGCATGCGAGATAGGCTCCTCGATGGATGCCAACACAGATGAAAAGTCAAGCTGTGCAAATTCATTAATCTTGCTGAAGATAAGTGGTATAAACAGCGAGAAGAATACAAGGAACAACGAAGCGATAACCAGTAGCGTAATAGTCGCTGCTGCCCAGCGAGGTACGGTGAATTTGCCGATATGCTGTTTTACAAGCCAGTTTACCAGCGGACGTCCCATGATGGCAAGCACCGCAGAGACAAGTATGTATATCACCACAGAACTGAAATACCATATAAGAAACAGTATTCCAGCCGTAGCTACGATACCTACGCAGAAACGTAGTATGTTTTGCGGTGTTAATGCCATTTTACTCCTTAACTAAACGAACAAGTGGAGTCTGCGAACCTACTACGGGGTCGCCAATCTCTACCAGCAACTCACTATTCTTTGGCACAAGTACATCAATTCTTGAGCCGAACTTGATAAATCCGAACACGTCGTTCTGATTTACCCTGTCGCCAACCTTGATGTATGATACTATGCGGCGAGCTATAAGACCTGCCACCTGACGGAATAATACGCTACTGCCATTGTCCATCTTCACAACCGATGTTGTGCGCTCGTTCTCGGTAGATGACTTGGGGTGCCATGCGATGAGGAAACGGCCGGGGTGGTACTTGAAGTACTCAACCACACCGCTTACGGGCATCCAATTCATGTGGATGTTGGTTACCGACATGAATATCGAAATCTGCAACATCTCCTGCTTTATGTACTCATCCTCGTAAACCACTTCGGTGACAACTACACGTCCGTCACATGGCGAGAAGACAAGGTCGCTGTCGTGAATCTTCACTCGGCGGGGTTCACGGAAGAAGGCAACGATGAATAACCAAAAGGCAACGAGAATAATAGCACTGGTGATGAGTAGCCCCGTGCCGTCGTGGTGACTCTGGAAATAGTAGATAAGCAACCACAATATCAGGCAGATAAGACCCGATATGGCGATGATTTTGTATCCCTCTTTGTTGATTTTCATATGGTTTAAGTTTTAGGGTTTTCCAATATACTTATATAAGACTAATGAATACGAGGTAAATGAATACGAATGGTAGCGAGAAGATAAGAGCATCGAATCGGTCTAACCAACCGCCGTGGCCAGGGATGATATTGCCCGAATCTTTTACATCTACCGAGCGTTTGAATAGTGACTCAACCAAATCGCCAAACACACCGCTGAGGGCTGCGACAAGTGCCAAGCCTATCCATACGATAACATCGCCGTTGAGTATGAGTGCGGCTACATAACCCATAGCCATAGCACCCAACAACCCGCCGAAGAAACCCTCCCATGATTTCTTGGGAGATATGCGCTCAAAGAGTCGATGCTTGCCCAGCGTGATACCGAATAGGTAGGCAAAGACATCATTTGCCCAGATGATGAAGATATAGAAGATAACAATCCATGGTTGCCACTTCTCGGGCGAAAGCATCGATGGTATGAATGGCAGCAATGCCATAGGCAGTGCCACATACATGTACCCCATAATCGTAGAGCCTATATTGGCAATAGGAGTCTCACTCTTGGTGTATAGCTCGCAGATGAATATCGCAGGCAAGAGCAGTATGGTAGCTATTGGCAGGCATACAAGTGTAGTGTATATCAATTGCGATGGTTCTCCCTGCATCGTAATCATGAGCAGGACAGAGCATGCAATGGTCATTACGGTAGCTGCGAGTCCTATGCCAAAATGTGGTGCATATCCAGCCCTCTGAGCAATACGGTAGAACTCCCACACGCCACCTATGGCGATGAGCATCACCAATGCGCCAAAGCTCCATTTTGAAGCGAGTGTAGCACCCAATACAACGGCAAACATCACTACACCGCTGATTGTTCGAACTATAAAATTCTTTAGTTTATCAGACATATTCTTTACTTGGGTTAGTCGGCAACCGTTACACCTTCATTCTGAGGAACTGAGGTGTTGTTGTTGCTGTCGTTGTCGTTGTCTTTTTGTGTTGCCTGAGCTGCTGTGCCTAATATCGGCTCAATATCTTCGGCATAGATGGTCTCTTTCTCTAACAGAAGGTCTGCCATCTGGTTAATTTTGTCGTTGTACTTCTCGATGATGTCACGTGCTCGAGTATATGCCTCATCCAATATGCGACGCACTTCGTTGTCGATGTCAATAGCAGTCTGCTCGCTGAATGGCTTGGTGAAAGTGTCACGCGTACCCGTTGAATCATAGTAACTTATAGGCCCAATCTTCTTACTCATGCCATAGAAAGCAACCATTGCATAGGTCATCTTTGTAGCGCGCTCCAAGTCGCTCAGTGCGCCCGCACCCAATGTGCCATAATTAACCTCTTCGGCGATGCGACCTCCAAGCAAACCTGCCAGTTTATCCTGCATCACAGCATCGGTGACGTGTACACGCTCCTCGTCAGGTACTGACCATGTTGCTCCCAAACTGTTGCCACGAGGAATGACAGTAACCTTCAACACAGGGTCACACTCCTTGAGCATCCACATTACGGTAGCGTGTCCCGCCTCGTGTATGGCCGTAGCACGACGCTCGGCTTGTGTCATCGACTTATTACGCTTCTCCAAGCCGCCGACAATACGATCGATAGCAGCCATGAAATCCTCGCGCTCAACACTCTTCTTATTGTTACGCGCTGCGATGAGGGCAGCTTCGTTACATACGTTGGCGATGTCAGCACCTGAGAACCCTGGTGTTTGCTTTGCCAGGAACTTGCGGTCAATGTTACCATCTAACTTAATGTTGCGCAAATGTACGTTGAAGATATCCTCGCGCTCCTTAACATCGGGCAGGCCCACGTCAATCTGGCGGTCGAAACGTCCGGCACGCATCAAAGCCTTGTCCAAAATATCAGCACGGTTTGTTGCCGCTAAGACGATTACTCCCGCATTGGTTTGGAAACCATCCATCTCGGTGAGCATCTGATTGAGAGTGTTCTCACGCTCGTCATTACCCGAGAATCCGGCATTTTTACCTCTGGCACGACCTATGGCGTCAATCTCATCAATAAAGACGATACATGGAGCCTTCTGCTTGGCCTGCTCAAAGAGGTCTCTCACACGAGAAGCACCCACACCCACAAACATCTCGACGAAGTCGGAACCCGAGATAGAGAGGAACGGAACATTAGCTTCGCCTGCAACAGCCTTGGCAAGCAGAGTCTTACCCGTTCCCGGAGGGCCCACAAGCAGCGCACCCTTTGGAATCTTGGCACCCAACTCGCGGTATTTGTCGGCCTTGCGGAGGAAGTCCACAATCTCCATGATTTCCACCTTTGCCTCCTCCAAACCGGCTACATCCTTGAATGTCACACGCTTGTCCTTGTCGTCCTTATTGAACTCCTGCGCACGTGCCTTGCCAACGTTCATGATGTTGCCACCAGCTCCGCCTCCGCCACGCATCATGCTTCGGATGAAGAAGAACCATATACCTATGAGAAATACCCATGGCAGGATGTTCATGATAATCTCGCCCCAGCTGCTTGTTTCGTTTATATACTCCACGCTCACGGGGTTGTTCTCAAGCCCAGATGCTGCCACAGCATCCTTCACGTCACGGTCCAGAATATCTACCGAACCAATGGTGAAGGTTAGCTGCTTGCCATGCTCGGGTATATTCTTGAAACGATTGCCCTCTTCCGTGTCTTGATATTTCTTGATAGCCTCGTCGGTGAGATACACCTCAGCTTCATTCCTGTTGATAATCTTGATGCGCTCAACCTCGCCTTGGCGAATCATCTCGGCAACTGCATTCCACTCTGCAGCAACGGGCTCCTTTGCCCCTTCGCCGAAAAGAGAGTAGCCGATGATAGCTGCAACGATAAATGCCCAGAACCACATGAAGTTGAATCTAAGGCGCACGTTGATATTTTTGTTATTCTGTTTTTTTGCCATGTTTATAATTCGTAGTCATATTTCTTAATTGGTGCATCTGCCCACAACTCTTCCAACTTGTAGTACTCGCGAAGCTCGGTCTGGAAGATGTGAACCACCACATCGAGGTAATCCATCGCAATCCAGAAGGCGTTCTGCTGACCCTCAATACGCCAAACCTTCTCGCCCAGCTTCTCCAACATAGCTTCCTCTACACCGTCGGCGATACCGGCCACCTGAGCAGTTGAGTCGGCATTGCACACTACAAAATGCGAGCAAATGGCTCCATCGAAGCCTGTTAAATCTAAAGATACAATATCCTTACCTTTTTTGTCCTGAATTGCAGTAACTATAGTCTCAATTATCTTTTCCATAATCTTGTTTGATTTTACACGCAAATTTATAACGTGATGAATGTCGTAAAATTGTTATTACCCTGAATACAGACTATCATAACTTTGCAAAGTTACATTTTTTTTATGACACTACGAAATATTTATGTGTGCTTGTTGTGCCTAAAATGAGGTTTTTTATGCTGTTTTTATTTTTTTATCAGTTATTTCTCGATATAAAAAAGCAGGATAACCAAACTTAATGCCTGATTATCCTGTCCAATATGTTATGTAGCGACTTATCTTGCGGCCTTTTCCATTTCGATTTTTTCGGTGATGGTAGCCTCCAGAGCCGAGATGATAGATGTCTTGACGTAGGTGCGGCGTATAGCGATTGCTATGCGTCGTGATGTGGCCGATTTAGCCAGTGTCTTGATTTGTCGTTTGCGTGCCGCGGGAACGTATTCCAGGGCCATCTCTGGGATGATGGTCATACACGACGTGCAATCTACGATGCGCATCAGTGTGTCGAGCGAGCCCGACTCAAAGTAGTAGTTTGATGGGATGTCGCGACGTGCCTGACAGAGTTCTATGATCTGGTCACGCATACAGTTGCCCGCACTCAAAAGAATGAGGTCCTTCATGTCGATATCCTCGATGCGGATGTTGCTGCGCTCAAATAGCGGGTTGGCTGGCGAAACATAGGCGTAGAACGTGTCGCTGAAAAGGTCGCGCTCCAGGATACCGTCTCCGCATGTGCCGCTTGCAACCAGCGCAGCATCAATCTTGTCACGTTTCAAAGCCTCGATGATGTCGGCTGTGACCATCTCCCGAATCTCCAGTTCAACACGTGGGTAACGCTTCACAAAGTCGGGGATGAATTTGTGTAACAGATAGGGCGCAATGGTGGGGATAACACCTAAACGTAGCTTACCGGCGGTCTCGCCTTTAAGCTCGGCAACTGACTCTCGTATAGTGTTATATGCCTTCAATGTCTCCTGTGCCTGAGCTATTACAACAGCACCTGCCTCGGTGGGGATAACGGGCTTCTTTGAGCGGTCAAGCAACACCACACCCAACTCCTCTTCCAAAGCTTTTATCTGCATTGATAGTGATGGCTGTGTGACAAAACAGTGTTCCGATGCAGCTGAAAAACTGCCACAATTAGCTACCTCGATAAGGTATTGAAGTTGAATGATTGTCATAGGGTTTAATGTAATTCACTCTACAAAAGTATAAAAAAAAATTATACTTTCAAACTTTTTTGGTGGGTCGCATATAAATTGTTATTTTTGTGTTTATTTTTAGAGGTATGGTGGTTTTTTGAACTGCTACTAATTGAGAAAAACGTAAAACAGTAAAGATATGGGTAAAATTATTCTTACGGGCGACCGCCCAACAGGTAAACTCCACTTGGGACACTATGTAGGTTCATTGCGTCAGCGTGTGGAGCTTCAGAATTCAGGTCTTTTTGAAAAGATATTCATCATGATTGCCGATGCTCAGGCTCTGACCGATAACGCCGACAACCCCGAGAAGGTGCGTCAGAACATCATTGAGGTGGCACTCGACTATCTTTCTTGCGGCATAGATCCTACGAAATCGACAATTTTCATTCAGAGCATGGTGCCAGAGCTTACCGAGCTGGCATTCTACTACATGAACCTTGTGACGGTAGCTCGTCTGGAACGTAATCCAACCGTAAAGACCGAGATTGTGATGCGTGAGTTTGGTAAATCCATTCCCGTAGGTTTCTACACATATCCCATCTCGCAGGCATCGGATATCACTGCGTTTCGTGCCACTACCGTTCCTGCCGGTGCTGACCAGGAGCCAATGATTGAGCAGACTCGCGAGATTGTTCACAAGTTCAACTCAATCTATGGCCCAACGCTTGTTGAGCCGGAGATTATGCTGCCACAGAATGCAGCATGTCTGCGTCTGCCAGGAACTGACGGCAAGGCCAAGATGTCGAAGTCGCTCGGCAATTGCATCTATCTTTCGGATAGCCCCGAAGATTTGCGTAAGAAGGTAATGAGCATGTACACCGACCCTAACCACTTGCGTGTTGAGGACCCGGGTTCTATTGAGGGTAACTGCGTGTTTACATATCTGGATGCCTTCTCATGTACCGAGCATTTTGCAGAGTATCTGCCCGACTACGCTTGTCTGGAAGAGCTTAAGGAGCATTATAAGCGTGGTGGTTTGGGTGATGTGAAGTGTAAGAAGTTCCTCTATGCAGTGTTGCAGGAGATGCTTGAGCCTATACGCGCTCGCCGTCATGAGTATGAGCAGGATATTGAGGGTGTGTATGAGATTCTCAAGAAGGGATGCGAGGTTGCACGTGCCGAGGCGGCCGAGACGCTGGATATGGTACGTCGTGCAATGAAGATTAACTATTTTGAGGATTCGGAACTTATCCGCCAGCAGTCTGAGGCTTACAAGACAAAATAGTAGGAGTGAATGTTTAAGAGTGTAAAAGAACGTCTTTCGCACTGGGTGCTGAACATGGTGCGCCGTTTGAGCAATCGTCTGACAAATCGTCAGATGATAGCTCTGCTTGCCGTTGTGGTGGGATTGTTGGCAGGTCTGGGTACTTGTGTATTCGAGGCGCTGTTGCATGGCGTGCGTGCAGCTTTGGTGACATGGTTTCCGGTAGATAGGGCTCAGATATTGTTGCTTATATATCCAGCCATAGGTATCGTTCTTGCGACACTCTTTGTTAAGTATATCGTGCGGGATGAGATATCAGAGGGCGTCACACGTGTGCTATATGCCATGTCACGTCGCGATTCTCGCATAGCATCGCACAACTGCTGGACGTCGATTGTAGGTGGTGCCACAACCATTGGATTTGGTGGTTCGGTAGGTCCCGAGGCTCCAATCGTGCTTACGGGAGCAGCCATAGGCTCGAATGTGGGTAAGATGGCGCACCTTAATTACAAAGATTTGACGCTGCTGCTCTGCTGTGGAGCGGGTGCTGCCGTGGCGGCAATCTTCAAGGCTCCGATTACAGGTGTGGTGTTTGTGCTGGAGATTCTTATGCTGGGCATCACCTCGGCATCGGTATTTCCGCTGCTTTTAGCATCGGTTACAGCGACAACTACTGCGTTGGTGTTCAGGGGTTTTGACCCTGTGTTTGCTGTTGAGCTGACCGCCGCCGATGCATTCGTTATTGGGCAGATACCACTCTACATTCTGTTGGGAGTGTGCTGTGGATTCATGTCTTACTATTTTACTTCTATTAATTCCATCGTTGGCTCATTTGTTAAACGCATACCCACCCAACATAAGCGTTGGATTTTTGCCGGCGTGGTGCTGGGTGTGTCAATATTCATCTTCCCGCCGCTTTATGGCGAGGGTTATGAGGGCATGACAGCGTTGCTACACGGTAATGTGGCGGCGTTGTTCGACAATTCGCTCTTCTTTAAGTTCAGCCATATTGAATGGGTGGCTATCGTCTATGTGATAGCAATCATGTTCTGCAAGGTTGTTGCTATGGCAACTACCAATGCCTCGGGCGGTGTGGGAGGTACATTCGCTCCCTCGTTGTTTGTCGGTGCGTTTATGGGAGCCATCGTAGCGTTGGTTTGCAATGCATGTTTTGGTTGGAATATTTCCATCGTGTCTTTCACTTTGGTGGGTATGGCAGGAGTGATGGCAGGAGTGATGAAGGCTCCGCTGACATCAATCTTCCTTATTGCCGAACTGTCGAATGGCTATGGGCTCTTCATTCCATTGATGATTGTGGCGGGAACGGCGTTTGCGGTTGATTACGCACTCGACCGCGACTCTATCTACACCAAGCAGTTGCGTATGCGAGGTGAACTGCTGACGCACGACAAGGACCAGTCGGTGTTTGTCTTTTTGCGTCTGGAGGATTTAATGGAGACCGATTTCATCCGCATCAAGGAGAATATGGTGCTGGGCGATATTGTGCATATCATTTCATCGGCACGTAGAAATATTTTTCCTGTTATTGACAATTTCGGGCGTTTGCTTGGTGTGGTGCAGCTCGACGACTTGCGTGAGGATATGTTCAAGCAGGATAGATGGGGGCGCTCCATCACCTATTACATGATTCAACCTCCCTATAAAATCCTACAACATGAGCAGGTGCAGAGTATTTTGCCTCGCTTTGAGGAAAATAATACCTGGATGTTGCCCGTTGTTGATAAGGAGAACAGGTATCTCGGTTTTATTTCCAAGTCGAGAATCCTGAATGCCTATCGTGAGGCATTGGTGAAGATTTCGCAGTAGTATAGGGTTAAACTCAAGGTTATGATTAAGAATGTAGTATTTGATTTTGGAGGTGTTTTGGTAGATTGGAATCCACATCACCTCTATGATGGCTATTTCGGTAGCGAGCAGCAAGCGACATGGTTTTTGGAGAATATATGTCTTTATTCGTGGAACTTGCAGATGGATGGCGGAAAACCTTTTGCCGAGGGAGTGGCCGAACTCACGACGCAGCATCCCGAGTGGGCAGAGGCCATAGGCATCTATCACACCCGTTGGAGCGAAATGATAGGCGGAGAGATTGAGGGCACGGCAGAACTTGTGCGCCGACTGAAGGAGGCTGGTTATGGAGTATATGGCTTGACAAACTGGTCGATGGAGACCTATCCTATAATCCGAGACAGATATGAGGTGTTCTCGCTTTTTGACGGTGTAGTGGTGTCGGGCGAGGAGCATCTGCTTAAGCCCGATAGAAGGATATATGAGTGCTTGCTTGACCGCTATGCGTTAAAGGCTGCGGAGTCGGTCTTTTTGGATGATAATGCCGACAATGTGGCGGGTGCCGAGGCTGCCCAGATGAGTGCCATACGCTTTGAGAATGCCTTGCAGGCCGAGCGTGAACTCAAAACCAGGTTTGAAATAGAGATATAAGCTACATCAATACCAGAACCTGCGTCTAAAAGATGTCGGTCCATATATAGTACATCATAAAACCTCCGGCTATAAGTTTCATTCCCGTGCCCACGAAGAACGACATCAACGAACCGAAGCCTACGATAAGTGCCCTGTCAAGTGTCTGTTGTCGGTTGAGTAATTCACCGATGACAGCACCCACGAAAGGCCCCAATATAATGCCTAAGGGACCCATGAATATCATGCCGGCAAAGACTCCTATCGTTGCTCCCGTGATTCCCGCCTTTGAGCCACCGAACACCTTGCTGAAGTAAGCGGGGAGTATGTAGTCGAGGATGATTATTATCGCCGATATGATACCCCAGAGCCATAGCTTGCCGGGTGTAAGTTGGGTAGATGGTATGAAGTAGGCGCACAACATGCCGGCAAACGACAGCATTGTGCCGGGGAGGATGGGAACAACAGCACCTAATACCCCTATGATACCACATAGGATGGCCATTATCGCCAGAAAGGTGTCCATCGGCTTACTTTACGATGCGGTTTGTTGCCGAGTCGGGGAATATAACCCATGGTTTGAAGCTCTTCGCCTCCTCGAAGTCGAGCATTGCGTACGACACGATAATCACCAGATCATCCACTGCCACCTTGCGTGCCGCAGCTCCATTCAGGCAGATACATCCGCTGCCGCGCTCGCCCTTGATGATGTATGTCTCGAAACGCTCGCCGTTGTTAATGTCGAGTATCTGCACCTTCTCGCCCTCAATCATGTTGGCTGCGTCCATCAAATCCTCGTCAATGGTGATGCTGCCCACATAGTTAAGGTTAGCTTGCGTAACTCTTACGCGATGAATCTTCGATTTTAATACCTCAATCATCATAACTATTTGATTCTTACGTTGTCAATAAGTCGTATCTCGCCCGCCTGCACAGCTATACAGCCCTGTATGCGGTTTGACTCCTCCCATGTGGTTACCTGCTGCATGGTGAGTGCATCAACAGCCTGGAAGTAGATGACCTTCAGCAGAGGATTCTTCTCAACCTCATCGGTAACCCACGCAGTAAGCTCGGCGGGAGTGAGCTGTGCCATCTTCTGCGCGCACTGCGATATGACCTCATAGATGTGAGGTGCTGCTGCGCGGTGAGCATCATCCAGCAGGGTGTTGCGTGACGAGAGTGCCAAGCCGTCGTTGTCGCGGATGATGGGGCACTCCACAATCTCAACATCCATGCTGAGCTGTGCGACCATGGCCTTTATTACTGCAATCTGCTGGAAATCCTTCTCGCCGAAATATGCCTTGGCGGGGTTTACGATGTCAAACAGGCGGCTTACCACCTGTGCCACGCCGTTGAAGTGGCCCGGACGTGTTGCGCCCTCCATAACCTTGTCTATCTGACCGAAGTCGAACTGACGTGTGTCGGGCTCGGGGTATATCTCCTCAACCGAGGGCATCAGCACATAGTCGGCACCTGCCGCCTCCAATACTGCGGCGTCGGCCTCGGGTGTGCGGGGATAGTTTCTTAAATCGTTCTTATCGTTGAATTGTGTGGGGTTTACAAATACGCTCACCACCACAGTCTGACACTCCTTGCGTGCCTTCTCTACCAACGAGCGATGACCTGCATGCAGGGCTCCCATCGTGGGCACGAAACCTATGCCTGCGCGGTCAAGGGTTGATAGTTCTTGTTTGAGTTCGTTTACTGTGTAAAATGTTTTCATTTTTATAGAGTTTCTAATCCTATAAAACTGCGGCAAAGTTATACAATAATATCGGAATTAAAAATTTCATGCCGCCATAAAAACAAAATATAACGAAAAAAGTCCTCCACCGAGGGGAGGACTTTTATGGAAAGAGGGTTTATTTTAGTTAATCGAAGGCAGGAACGACCACTCGCTTGAGTAGTGAAGCATCTGCTCGATGTAGTTGGTCTGTGGAACGAGTTTCACATCCACAATCTGACCATTCTCCTTGACAAGTTCGTAGTCGGGATTCACAAAACCACTGTAAGGCTCGATGCCGAGCTTGGCGTAACGCTCCAGCACCTCCTTGTGGAGTTCGGGGTTAATCTTCACAGCGTAATCCTCAACCAGCTTGCGGCCGGCCTCGTAGTCGCCTGTTGACTTGATGCGCTGCACCTCGTAGAGAAGCTCGCCAAAGAGGCGGCGCAGAGCATCGAAATCGTTTACCACGATGTATGACTTGCCATCCTGCTTAACCCACTCGATGACGTTATCCTTCTTGCCCTTCTCGTAGCACCACTCGGCAATGAGTTTGCGGTTACGCATGTGGGCCTCCTCGACATTCTTACCCCGCTCGATGCGTGAGAGCTGTGTCATCATGCCATTCATGATGTAGTCGGCATACTGCGCCTTGGCAACGTCAAGCGTAGGGATGAGTCCAATCTCAACCATCTTTGGGTCACCCAGGTAATACAGACCAAACAGGTCGGCACGTGTCTCCTCCAGAGTTGAGGTGTAGCTCTTCAGCTCGCCACC
>JAFOHD010000016.1 GCA_017421945.1 Alistipes sp.
CATTTCAGAAAGTATATACAAAGATTGATAATATCACCAAGGCTACCATTACGCTTCGTGCTACGGGTGTAGGTAACGACGAGTTGGCTACCGTTGGCGGTAAGTTGGCGCAGGTGGTAAAGATTATGGGTGAGAATGTCACCTTGCAGGTATTTGCGGGTACAGAGGGACTCGCTACCAACTCCGAGGTGGTGTTCCACGGCGAGGCCCCCAAGTTGCGTGTGTCGGACAACCTTGCAGGTCGTTTCTTCAACGCCTATGGTGAGCCTTTGGAGGGCGGTGAGCCTATCGAGGGCGAGGCACGCGAGATTGGAGGTCCTACCGTAAATCCATTCCGTCGTATCCAGCCATCGGAGCTTATTGCTACAGGTATCGCGGGTATCGACCTTAACAACACTATCGTGTCAGGTCAGAAGATTCCATTCTTCGCCGACCCTGACCAGCCATACAACGCCGTTATGGCTAACGTGGCTCTGCGCGCCAAGGCCGACAAGATTATCCTGGGAGGTATGGGTCTTACAAACGATGACTTCCTCTATTTCAAGCAGGTGTTTGAGAATGCAGGTGCGCTGGACCGTATCGTGTCATTCGTGAACACTACCGAGAATCCTCCTGTTGAGCGTCTGCTGGTGCCTGATATGGCTCTTACGGCTGCTGAGTATTTCGCGGTTGATAAGGGAGAGAAGGTGCTGGTGCTTTTGACCGACATGACTCTCTATGCCGATGCACTCGCTATCGTGTCAAACCGTATGGACCAGATTCCATCAAAGGACTCTATGCCTGGCTCACTTTATTCGGATTTGGCAAAGATTTACGAGAAGGCCGTGCAGTTGCCTAATGGCGGTTCAATCACAATCATCGCCGTTACAACACTTTCTGGTGGTGATATCACTCACGCTATTCCTGATAACACTGGTTATATCACTGAGGGTCAGTTGTTCCTTCGTAACGACTCCGACACAGGTAAGGTTATTGTCGATCCATTCCGCTCGTTGTCACGTCTGAAGCAGCTCGTTATCGGTAAGAAGACTCGTGAGGACCATCCACAGGTAATGAATGCCTGCGTGCGTCTGTATGCCGATGCTGCCAATGCCAAGACAAAGCTTGAGAACGGTTTTGATTTGTCGGATTATGACGAGCGTGCGCTTAAGTTTGCTCACGACTACTCGGAGCGTCTGTTGGCTATTGACGTAAATATCGAGATTGAGCAGATGCTTGACATTGCATGGACTCTCTTCGGTGAGTATTTCTCGAAGGAGGAGGTTGCTATCAAGGCAGAACTTATCGAAAAGTATTGGAAAGCGTAACGCCAATAAGTATATAGTAAAACACTATGGCAATTAAATTTCAGTATAATAAGACTTCGCTCGGTGAGCTTGGCAAGCAGCTCAAGATGCGCCGCACGGCACTCCCTACCATCAAAAGCAAGGAGTCGGCCCTGCGTTCCGAGGTAAAGCGAGCGAAGGATACCGCGCGTGACTACCGTCGTCGTCTGGATGCTCTGGCAGCCGAGTACGACTATATGGTAGCTCTGTGGGGTGAGTTTGATTCAACCTTGCTTCGTGTGAAGGATGTCGAACTTACCGAGCAGAAGATTGCGGGCGTTAGAATACCTGTGTTGGCAGGGGTCAGCTTCGAGCAGAAGCCTTACGACCTCTTCTCCTCTCCGGTATGGTTCGCCGATGGCGTTGAGTTGTTGAAGCGCATGGCGGAGCTTGGTGTGGAGTATGAGGTGTATAACCGCAAGATGGAACTCTTGGATTATGCCCGTCGTAAGACTACGCAGAAGGTGAACCTCTACGAGAAGGTGCAGATTCCTGGCTATGAGGATGCTATCAGAAAGATTAAGCGATTCATGGAGGATGAGGAGAATCTCTCGAAATCGGCACAGAAGATTGTTAAAACAAGACAACAGCAGGCTGCGGAGGGGTCTATGTTATGATAGTAAAGATGTCACGTTACGACTTTGTGTTGCTTGCAACGCAGAGTGATGATTTTATTGCTCGTCTGCGCGAGTTGGGACTTGTTGATATTACTACTACCGGCTGGGAGCCCCAGGAGAAGGATCGCCAGTTGGTGACCGATATTGACCGTTACCGCAAGGCTGTTGAGTCTCTTAATGCGTTTGCGCAGAGCGAGGACTATGTTGCCGGTGCCGAGTCAAAGGCGTATGCTTCGGGCGAGGAGGCTTTTGACAGGTATGTTGAGTTGCAGCAGCAGAAGGCTGCGTTGCTGGCCGAGGAGGCTCGCCTTGAGAAGTATGCCGAGGAGTTGAAGCCTTGGGGAGAGTTTGAGTGCGAGGCACGTGAGAAGTTGCAGCAGCAGGGTATCGTGTTGCGTTACTTCCAGACTCAGTCCTCAATCTTTGACAAGATGACAGAGGAGTGGGCCGAGTCTTACACAATTGTGGAGATTAGCCGTGACGCTTCCATGGTATATTTTGTTGTTGTGACCACTCCAAATGCCGACATTGTTATTGATGCGCAGGAGGTTAAGGCTCCCGTGATGGATAGCCGTGCAGCCCAGCACGAGGCTGAGGAGTGTCGCCAGCAGCTGAAGAACCTCAACGCGGAGTTCTCTATGTGCGCTGCAAGCGTGAAGGCTATTGAGCAGACTCTTGACGGGTTGGTATGCAAACTTCAGGATGTGAAGATTAAGGGTACAGCCGCCGAGGCAGCCGATGGAGCGTTGGTTGTCATGGAGGGCTGGGCCGAGGAGGATAAATCAAAGCAGGTGGATGCTCTGTTGGATGAGTATTCTGATGTGATTTACCTTAAGCGTAACCCTGAGCCCGAGGATGACACTCCTGTGAAGCTTAAGAATAATAAGTTTGCACGTTTGTTTGAGCTTATTGGTGCCATGTATGCCTTACCAAAGTATGGCACTATGGACCACACACCCTTCTTTGCTCCATTCTACATGCTCTTCTTTGCCATTTGCTTGAATGACGCAGGTTATGGTGCAATTCTGACTCTGGTAGGTCTTATCCTTATGAAGAAGAGTAGCGGAGGCTTTATGAAGCAGGCGGCATGGCTTACAGTGTTCTGTGGCGCTGCAACAACTCTGTTTGGATTCTATACGGGCTCGTTGTTTGGTATGAGTATTCCCGATATGCTGGGTTATGACGGCATCGCAAATTCGCCATTCCTCGATTTCCAGAATCAGTTCTTCTCATTGGCTTTGGCGTTGGGTGTTGTGCAGATTCTGTTTGGTATGTTCCTAAATATATGCCTTCAGACCAAGTTGTTTGGCTTCACATCTACATTCGGATTGCTTGGGTGGTTTATCATACTGCTTTCGGGATGTCTGGCTGTAGGTCTGCCTATGATTAATGAGTCGCTCAGCATTTCGTGGTTTACGGCGTCATCTCCAGCCTTCTATGCTGCTATGGGCGTGGGAGGTGTGTTGATGCTTCTGCTCAACAACATCAAGCGCAATCCGCTGATTAACATAGGCTCAGGATTGTGGGATGCCTACAACAATATCACAGGCTTGCTCAGCGATGTACTCTCTTACATCCGTCTGTTTGCCATCGGTTTGTCGGGCGGTGTGTTGGCACAGGTGTTCAACTCGCTGGCTATGGGTCTTACGGGTTTGGATGCTGGTATCGAGAGTTTTGGTGTGGGTACAGTGTTCCAGATTATAGGTGCTACGGCAATCCTCTTGATTGGTCACGGTATCAACCTCTTCATGTCGTCAATCTCTTCGTTTGTTCACCCTATGCGTTTGACATTCGTGGAGTTCTATAAGAATGCAGGTTTTGAGATGACTACACGTCAGTTCGAGCCTCTTACAAATGAGAATAATAAATAATTAGAAACAAAAATTTAATAAAACTTAAACAATTATGGAAAATTCAACAGCATTGATTTTGGCCTACGTTGGCGTAGTATTCATGGTAGGCTTGGCAGGTATCGCATCTGCAATCGGTACTTCTATCTGCGGTCAGACAGCAGTAGGTGCAATGAAGAAGAACAGTGGCGCATTCGGTAGCTACATGATTCTTTCAGCGTTGCCAGGTTCACAGGGTTTGTACGGCTTCGTATGTTTCTTCATGGTTCAGAACCTTCTTACAGCTGACATCACCATGTTCCAGGCAGCAGCTGTGTTTGGTGCAGGTTTGTTGGTAGGTTTTGTAAACCTTTTGGCTGCTTACTATCAGGCAAAGGTTTGTGCTAACGGTATCACAGCCATCGGTAATGGTCACGACGTTATGGGTAAGACTCTTATCCTCGCTGCGTTCCCTGAGTTGTACGCTATCTTGACTGTTGCTGCTACATTCCTTATTTCTGCAGCAGTTGCTTAATTGGAGCTGTAATTTTGAACAGGGAATTAGGGTTGTCCAAGTGGATAACCCTATTTTTTTGTATTTGCATCTACTCCTACGCTTGCAAATCCTGTTTGAAAATATTAACTTTGAAAAGGGAAAAACCTTATAACAATTTATATCTATGAATAACTTTGTGTATGATATTCCTACCAAGGTCTATTTTGGTAAGGACCAGCTCTCGCATCTGGGCGAGGAGTTGAAGAAGTTTGGCAGTCGAGTGTTGCTCACCTATGGTGGTGGTTCAATCAAGCGCATGGGCCTGTATGATGCTGTGGTGGCAGAGATTGAGAAGGCAGGCATGGAACTGTTCGAGTTGTCGGGCATTGAGCCCAATCCTCGCATTGAGTCGGTGCGTACGGGTGCCGAGATGTGCAAGGAGCATAATATTGACGTTGTGCTGGCTGTGGGCGGAGGCTCTACCATTGATGCTGCCAAGTTTATCGCGGCTGGTGCTTGTGTAGATCACGACCCATGGGATTTCCTGAGTGAGAAGTGGGCACCAATCCATAAGGCGTTGCCTATTGTTTCAATTTTGACACTTGCAGCTACGGGTTCCGAGATGGATACAGCTGCCGTTATCACCAATTTCGCTACGCAGCAGAAGAATGGCCGTCTCGACCGTAACCTTCTGCCACGTGTGTCGTTCCTTGACCCAACAAACACCTTCACCGTAAGTCCTTATCAGACAGCCTGCGGCTCGGCAGATATCATCTCGCATATCATGGAGGTATATTTCGCTCCCGAGCAGGATTTGTACATGCTTGACTGCTTTATGGAGGGTATGTTAAAGACCGTTATCAAGTATGCTCCTATTGCGATGAAAGACCCTTCAAATTACGAGGCGCGTGCCAATCTGATGTGGACCTCATCGTGGGCCATCAACGGCTTTATTACGGCAGGAAAACCTCATGCGTGGAGTTGCCACCCAATGGAGCATGAGTTGTCGGCATTCTACGACATTACTCACGGCTTGGGTCTGGCAATCCTTACTCCTCGCTGGATGGAGTATTGCCTTGACGAGAGCAATGTAGATAAGTATGTTCAGTTTGCCACAAATGTCTTTGGCGTTGCGCCATCCGAGGATAAGATGGCGGTTGCAAGGAAGGGTATTGAGTTGTTGTCGGAGTTCTTCTTCACAACGCTTGGCCTTGACGACAACTTTACCAAGGTGGGCATCAAATCGGAGGATTTCCCCGCTATGGCAAAGAAGGCGTGCCTGGGCGGTGTTATCAAGGGCTTCAAGCCACTTGAGCAGGCCGATATCGAGAAGATATATGAGATGTGCGTAGAGTAGTCGCGCTATCAATAGGCTTAGAGCTTGTCACGCATGTGGCGAGCTCTTTTTGTTTAAGAATATGGCTCGATAGGAAACACAAAAGCCGAAGCTATTGCTTCGGCTTTTCGTTGGGCTACCAAGATTCGAACTTGGAATGACAGGACCAGAATCTGTAGTGTTACCATTACACCATAGCCCAAAATGACGTTGTCGTTTTTGACACTGCAAAAGTAGAATATTATTTCTAATCTGCAAAGAAAAAAATAAGTTTTTTTAATTATTTCTTCTTTTTTTGCTCCTTTGCATAGAAAAAGCGGTATATCTTGTGATATACCGCTTTATTTTGTGCATGTTATCTTGGACCACCGGGGCCACCCATTGGAGGACCCATGCGGTGCATGCCTGATTGAGCGCTCTTGCCGTCCGAGATTCCGTAGTCAGAAAGGTTTTTCGAGCCCTTCTTGCCAAAAGCGCGCAGGTTGTAATTGAACTGCACTGTGAAGTAACGGCCGATTACACTGTTCCATGTGTTTGTTGTGTAACCCGAGCCTGTGCTACGCGAGAACGCTTTGTTTTGGTTGAATATGTCGTTCACACCAAACATAATCTCACCCAACTGATTCTTGAACAGTTTGTGGCCAATAAAGGCGTTGCACAGCGTGAACGAATCGTTGTAGTCGTTTGTGTAGCCTATGTACTGTGTGTAGTTTGCGCTTGCAGTAAATGTGAAGCCTTTCAGGAACACAGCCTTGAATGATGCCTCGGCATTGTGGTTGAAGTACTCGTTCTTGCCCTGTGTGCCGAGTGAGTTGTCGGCCTGGTTGAATCCTCCACCCCATGAGAGTGTAAAATCGACATTCTCCGAGATGTTGCTGCCCAACACAACGTGAGCGTTGTAGCCGATGTTGCTTGCGATGTTCTTCTCGCCGTTGATGAGCGAGGGCTGCTCGCGGTAGCTTACGCCTCCCATGATGTTAAGGTTACACTTCATGAAGTTCAGTGGCAAGCCCAGGTTGAGGTGTGTACGCAGGTCGAGGTAACCATCCACATTTTCGGTTGTGCTGTACTGAATTGGACGTGAGCCCACCTCGTTCACAACATCCTGTGGAATGTTGTCGCCGGTATAAATGCTCTGTGCGAGGTAATCTTGGGTTGTCTGGAACGAGAACATCCACATCAATGTGCGCGCCTTCTCCAAGTTGGTGAAGTTGTAGTGCAGGTTCAGACGGTGAGAGTAAGCGGGATTCAGCTTGTCGTTACCGCGTGACACATACTGCACATTTGATATGTCCATGATGGTGTTCAACTGCTGCACGCGAGGGTTGTCGGTGCTTGACATCAGGAATACACGCAGTGAGTTCTGCTTGTTGAAGTTGAAGTTACCCATCATGAAGTATGTAAAGTCGTTGTATGAACGCTTCACGGGCTGCGACTTTGTACTCTTCACCTGACCATCAAGTGTAGAGTATTGGTATGAGAGATTCACAACGAAGTTGTTACGCTCCTTTGCCCAGCTAAATCCGGGGCCCACGCGGTGAGTCATGTAGTCGCTTGAATAAACATTTGAGAGTGTTGGGTCAAGCTCGCCAACTGTGTAACTGCTGTCGTTGCCGTAGTTGTAGGTGTTGCGGTTGTTCTCCTGACCGGCAAAGCCGAAGTCGTAACGCATGGTCACCTGTGCATACTTCGATACAGGCTCGGCATAGTTGAGTGCAGCACCGATGTTCAGGTTGCTTGAGCCTCCGATATTCTCCAGGTAGCGCAAGTCCTCGGTTCCGTCAGTTGCCTGGTTTGAATGGCTGCGCGACTCGTTGTCGTTGTCACGGTAGTTGATGCGACCATCCACGGTAATGAAACGACCTTTCTTGCCCAGCAGCAGACGGTACTGCATGAACTCCGAGAGGTTGTAGCCTCCGTTGTTGCCACTGCTACCGTTCCTGATGAGGTTGTTTATGGCATCACCCAACTGCGTACCTTTTGTTTCGCTGAATGGGTCGTATGACTGAAGACTGAAGTTTGTGCGCGACATGAACGACTGACCTTCCGATATACGCCAGTCAATTCGTGCGCCGAGGCGGTGATTGTAGTTGCGGTTAAGGCTGTAACTCTCCTGCTCGAGCGTACCCAAATCCTCCAATGGTGCCTCATACCATGTAGTGGTTTCTGAGAGATTGCGAGTATTTGAGTTGTTGAAGAAGTAGTTTGCCTGCAACTTCACCTTGTCCTTCTCGCCCCATGAATTAGAGTAGTTCAATCCTATTGCATTAACCTTTGCTACACCACTTTGTGGACGTACCATGTACTGACCAACGCCACCACGGCCCATGCCGCCGCCCATGCCGCCGCCGTGTCCGCCAGTGCCGCCCGTAGCACCGACAATATCCTCAAATGAGAAGTTCTGCTTGTTGATGTTGTTGAACAAACCAAGCACCGTAAGGCGGCTTGCGCCATTGAAGTGGCTCACGCTACCTCCAGCCATATACTTGTGGTGTTCGGTGATGTCATCTGTTTCGGGTTGATAGCCATAACCCGCAAACAACTTACCGAATGTGCCCTGACGCATGCCTGGCTGTGTGACAATGTTCAAAGCCTTGAAACTGTCGCCATCGTCCATGCCCGAGAACTCGGCGTTGTCGCTAAGTTTGTTATACACCTCAATATTCTTTACTGCCTGTGCTGGGAGAGAGTTGAGTGCCGTAGAGACATCCTCGCCAAAGAACTCCTTGCCATCGACATAAATCTTCTTGACGGTCTCGCCCTGAGCCTCCACCGAGCCGTTCTTGATGGTGATACCCGGCATCTTCTTCAGCAATCCCTCCACATCAGCATCACTTGCCACCTTGTATGCGTCGGCATTGTAGCTCACTGTATCTCCTTTTTGTGAGGCGCGTATTGCCTGCACCTCCTTTACAACAGCATCAATCTTGGTGGTTGATTCTGTGAGTTCAATGTTTCCTAAGTTCTTGTTTGATGAGTTGATTTTCACATCCATTGTAAGGTCATCGTAACCCAGGAACGAAATCGTAAGCTTGTAATCACCATGCTTCTGTGCTGGGATTACCAGCTTGCCCTCATCTCCCGATGTGAAATGCTTTGCATCGTCGGGCTTTGCAGCAGGAGCGATACTTACGACAGCACCCACAACGCCTTGCTTTGTCGAGGCGTCGATGATTGACATCGTAACCTTGCCGCTCTGCGCATATGTTGCCACGCAGAGGCAGGCAAAAAGAATTGTTGATAAAAACTTTCTCATACTTACTTTTATGTTTTATTATTTTCTCTCTTTCCCGTGTTTCAAAATGCGCACAAAGATATGAATATATCTTTTATCTCAACAACTTTTTGGGGTGAAACGACAAAAACGGGGTGCCAAATGACTTGGCACCCCTCCGAAAAACAACCTAATTTCCATTACTGCCCTTAATGGATGTCGTTGAATGATTGAGTGTGGTTAATTCTCAACCTTCATTTTAGAAATCACCGCCGCCGAAGCCGCCTTCGCCACCGGGACCGCCAGGACCTCTCTGACCTCCTTGACCGCCGAAGCCGCCCTGGCCTTGCTGCATGCGCTCACGCATACGCATCTCCTGAGCCTTCTTCTGCATCTGCCACTTCTTGTACTGCTTCTCGGTGAGAATCTTCTTCATTGCAGCCTCTTCGGCAGCCTGCTGTTTCTTGCGCTCCTCCTGCATCTTCTTCATGAATTCTGCACGCTGCTCCTCGCTCATGTTGCGGAAGTCGGGACGCTGACCCTGCTGCTGACCCTCCTGAAAAGCCTTCATGCGCTTTTCATGCTCTGCCTGCTGCTTCTTGTATGTGGCAAGGTTATAGTCGTAAATCTGCTTCTTTTGCTCGTCGTTAAGTTCCAGGCTCTTAGCCATACGCTCGGCCTGCATTTGTGCACGCTGCTCAATGGTCATGCGCTGACGCTGTGGACGCTGGCCCTGCTGGCCTTGTGGACGCTGACCCTGAGGTCCCTGTGCTGAAGCAATAGTTGCAACTGTTGCAAACATTGCAACCAAGAATAATTTGATGAATTTCATATTGTTATATACTATTAAAATTAGCTATTCAACTACGTTCTCATCGCAAAGATAATGACAAAACCCAAAACTGAAAATCAATTTTGGGTGAGTTGTCATACTGTGGGGGTGAAACGCCTAATTAAGGGGGTGAAACGCCATGAGCCACTGCTTGAATTCGGGCACTCGGGCCTTTGAGATGATAATCTTTTCGGGAGTTTCCACTATCAGGTTGAGGGCCAGGCGACTACCAAACCACACTACAATATCCTTTACAGCTTTGCGTGATATGATAAATTGTCGGTTGGCGCGGAAAAACTCATCCCCGGGCAAAGTAGATTGCAATACCTCAAGTGTGCGGTCAACCACATATTTGTCACCTGCATAGGTAAATGCCGACACTTTTTCGTTTGAGGTGTAGAAGAATGCTATGTCGTCAATGGCAAGAGGTATGATTTTATCCTTGTAGTGGACAAGGAACACACGCTGACTCTCACGCTTTGAATCTTCCACCACATTTTCGATGTGACTCTGGTAGTCGTTGCGCTCCTGACCGCTAAGTTGTGAGAGTTTGTTGATGGCGCGCACCAAGTCCTCCTCCTTTATGGGTTTGAGTATGTAGTCAATACTATTAACCTTGAAAGCTCGCAGGGCATACTCATCATAAGCAGTGGTGAATATGATGGGTGATGTTATATTGACATGCTCAAAAATGTGGAACGACTCGCCGTCAGCTAAGTGTATATCCATGAATATCAGGTCGGGATGTATGTTGGTGGGGCAGTTGAAATACTCCACACTCTCCTCAATGCTCTCCAATATGGTGATTACGCTATATTGCGGTGCCACCTTCTTCAAAATAGCTTTCAGGTTGCTGGCAGCAGCTGTCTCGTCTTCAATTATCAGTACATTCATAAATCTCTCTCTCTTTTAGTTTGTCTTACATGTTGTGGTCGGGGCGTTGCAATGGCAGGCGGACGATAAACTCTGTGGCTGTGTCAATAACCTCAATGTCGGCTCCCGTGATTAATTGCCAACGGCTGTGCAGATTTTTCAATCCTATGCCTGTTGAAGGTTCTGGCTCAAGCTTCGGGCTCTTGTTGTTCTTTACCACCAGGGTAGAGCCCTCGGTGTAGATTGAAATATGGAACGGCTGTTTCTTTGTTATGGTGTTGTGTTTTACGGCGTTACCAATCAGCGGCTGAAGCGACAGCGCAGGCAGATACCAGTCGTTGTATTGCGCATCAATATTGATGTCGAAGAACAATTTGTCTGCATATCTGACCTTAAACAGTTCGCCATAAGCCGATGCAAACTCCATCTCATCTTTCAGTGTGGTCATTGTGCTTTGGCCGTTCTGTATAATGTAACGGAAGGTGTATGAGAGTTGGTCAATGTACTCCAAAGCCTTCTGCTCGTTTTTGTCACGCACCAGCATCGCGAGCGAATTCAGCGAGTTGAAGAAAAAGTGCGGATTAATCTGACCCACAAGCATGTTGTAACGGCTCTGGATGTTTTCAGTACGCAGATGTTCATTCTCTAAAAGCACCATTTGTTGCTGGTAGAGCAGTTGATAGATGCGACCGTATAGTGTAGCCACCACCAAGGCGACGGTACACTTCAGAATCACCATCCAGTTTATCATGTCGTGGGGCTGATGGCGAAATATCATCGTTGATTTGCCTGTCATCCAGTTCACTGAAGGTGCAAGGAAGTAACACGCTACGGTTATAAGCAGCACTATCATGCAGCGTAGAATATACCTGTTGCGAGCCTCGATGCGCAGTGTCATGATGGTGAGCAGTAGCCATGAAAGCAAAAAGTAATAGACCAACTGCACCATGGCATCCTGATTACGCTTGGGTCGGTCGTAGATTACAGGTGCGGCAATCTCGTTGCCGTTCTGCATTCGCACCTCGTCAAGACTCGGGTTGGCAAGTGATTGCGGACGTGGTGGGAAGAAGGTGCAAATGATGGTGTCGCCATGTTGCAGGTTGTACCACCTGATTTTGCGGTTTCCTACATAAATGCTGTCTATTGATGTGGAGTCGGGAAGTATAATCTCCTGGCTGCCATCTACCAACAGGTAACCATAACCGTCGGGTGATAGATGCAAGACTCCCTCAATCTCGGGACGTTGCATTCGTTGCTGCTCCATGTGCTGACGCTGGTCGGTGGTTTCGCGCTCGGCAACAATCATTGACAGCAGGTATGAAAAATTCACTACAAGTGCAATGACTACGGCTATCAGGATGTTGATTATTAAGCTCGAGCGTTTGTTTTTCAAGATGTTCATGTCGCTTGTTTTTTTTTGTTTTCCTTTCCGTGGGGCAGCAGGGTAGGGTTGTTTTGTGGTTACTCCTCCTTATACCATGAGGCGTAGAGCTGGTAGTCGCGTGCGGTGCGCTTCACGATATGCTCACGCTGCTCGGGCGTAATCTCCTTAATCTTCTTTGCTGGCACGCCGGCATAAACCGAGTTGGGCTCAAGTTGCGCGCCCGACAACACCAATGCGTTGGCTGCAATGATACACCCCTCGGGCACTACGGCGTTGTCCAGCACGGTAGCTCCCATGCCAATAAGTACGCTGTCGCCGATTGTAGCACCGTGAATTGTAGCGTTGTGACCCACCGACACATCGTTGCCGATGTGTGTCTGCGAAGGCTTGGGCGATTTGTCGTAGAGGGTGTGGATAACGGCACCATCCTGAATGTTTGTGCGGTCGCCGATGGTGATTTTGTTTACATCGCCACGCAACACTGCACCATACCAAATCGAGCAATCCTTGCCAATGGTGGTGTCACCAATTATAACGGCAGTCTCTGCCAAAAATGTATTCTCTCCGATTGAGGGGGTATGTCCCCTGACTTCTTTAATTATTGCCATAACTATTTGCTAAAAATTTGTTATATCTGTGATTTATATTTTCTCTTTCTTAAACGTGATGGAAGTTTCGGTATTGTCCCGTTTTACGACTATCCGCCAATCTTCGGCAG
>JAFOHD010000017.1 GCA_017421945.1 Alistipes sp.
CGATGTTAGCCCACAACATACGAGCTGCACGGAACTTGGCAATCTCCATGAAGTAGTTTGAAGTGACAGCGAAAGTGAAACGAATCTTGCGGGCAACCAAGTCGATAGGAAGACCCATCTCGGTGAGCTTCACGATGTAGTCGTGACCTGCTGCGAGCGAGAATGCCAACTCCTCAACGATTGTCGAGCCGGCGTTGCTGAATGTAGCACCCGATACGTTCACTACGCGGATGCGCTTGTACTCTGCTGTACGCTTAATCATCGCAGCCACAGCCTCGTAGCACTCTGTGCCCTCGGTGTTGCCACAGCAGTAGATACCCTTTGTAGAGAGGTCCTTAACAATAGGGTCGAAGATGAAGTTAATCTTCACCTCGTCCTTTGCCAGACCCAACGCCTCAACCTTGTCCATGATAAGGTTGGCAGTAGGTACGAAGTCCTTGCCACAGAATGTAAGCTCAACGGCTGGAATGCAGATACCCTCCAAAATAGTGTCAATGGTCTCTGCTGTAACCTTCTCGGCTGCGCAGAAGCAGAAACCGAGTGAGTTTACACCTGAATTAAGGAGCTTCAAAGCCTCCTCGTTAGCAGCCTTTGGGCATGTAACGCTGATAGTCTGGTGAATAGCCCATTCGTTTGAGTTGTGAGTGCCGCGAACATAAGGGAATTCGCCAGCCTCTGAACCTAAGAAATCGATGCCTTCGAGATTCTCTGCACGATAGTAAGGACGCACGTTGAATCCCTCGGCTGTTCTCCATACGAGTTTGCGCTCGTAGTCTGCACCTTTAAGGTCTGTTGTAATGACCGCTTCCCACTGCTCTGTGCTTACAGGAGGGAATTCGGCGAACAACTTTGCTTTTTCGGTATTAGCCATAATTGTTGGAAATTTAATTATTGTATGTGTTGTATAAATGTTTGTTTGCGTCTTAGGTTACGATTTATCGTAATTCATGCAAAGATAATATTTTTTTGTTACAGAACAATGCCTATTGCCGAGAAAGTAACACAGTTCTGCGCTCTTTTGTTGAATAAAAATTCGGGGTGAAAATACAATCTTACATAGATGAAAATAATTTTAGTGGACTAAATAACCTAAATTATTCTAAATAAGAAATAAAATGTAGTTTTGCCCAAAGTGATGATTTTTGCAATTTAGCGCGAAAAAATGGGTGAGTCGGGCAAAATAGGGTACTTAAAAATGTAAAATGTCGATTTTTTTAATCATGTTTTGCAGAAAATAGAGCAAAAAAAGTGTCAAATGCCGAAAAAACGCTATTTTTGCGATGTGTAAATATTTTCTACAAAAAAAGATTTTTATAAAATTGTAAATATATGTTATTGCGATTCAAAATGGTTGAGGCGGCACTCAACCACAGAGCCGTGGAGGTAAAGGCTCCGGCGTCACGCCCTTCGGAGTATTTCGGTGAGAAGGTATTTGGTCGTACCGTCATGCGCAAGTATCTCGACAAACCAACCTACGAAGCGTTGCTCAATACCATGGATAATGGTACTCCGCTGTCGCTTGAACTTGCCGACAGTGTGGCTGCGGGAATGCGTCAGTGGGCATTGGATAATGGTGCCGACCACTACACCCATTGGTTTCAGCCTTTGACCGGTGGTACTGCCGAGAAGCATGATTCGTTCTCTGATCCCGATGGTAAGGGTCTGGTTATAGAGTCTTTTTCGGGCAAGGTGTTGGCGCAGCAAGAGCCTGACGCATCGTCATTCCCCAATGGTGGTATCCGCAACACATTCGAGGCACGTGGCTACTCGGCCTGGGACCCCACTTCGCCAGCCTTCATAGTTGATACTACGTTATGTATTCCTACGGTCTTTATTGCCTACACGGGTGAGGCGCTGGATTATAAGGTGCCTTTGCTGCGCTCAATTGCTGCGGTGAATAAAGCTGCCACGGCTGTATGTCACTATTTTGACAAGAGCGTTGGCTCCGTGCATACTTATCTGGGCTGGGAGCAGGAGTATTTTCTTGTGGATGAGAGTCTGTGGGCTGTGCGTCCCGATTTGGTCTTGACAGGCCGTACATTGCATGGCCATGAGTCGGCGAAGAACCAGCAGCTTGAGGACCACTACTTCGGAGCTATACCTGCGCGTGTGATTAACTTCATGAAGGAGCTTGAGTGTGAGAGCCTGAAGTTAGGTATTCCCGTAAAGACACGCCATAACGAGGTGGCTCCAAATCAGTTTGAGTTGGCTCCCGTATATGAGGAGGCAAACCTTGCCAATGACCACAATCAGTTGCTGATGACCATCATGGATAAGATTGCCCGCCGTCATAATTTCCGTGTGTTGCTCCACGAAAAGCCATTCAAGGGTATCAATGGTTCGGGTAAGCACAATAACTGGTCGCTCGGCACAGATACGGGAGTAAACCTCTTTGGTCCGGGCAAGACTGCTTCCGAGAATTTGCAGTTTATTACCTTCCTGGTGAATGTCATTGCGGCCGTGCATAAACATAACGGTCTGCTGAAAGCATCAATTATGAGTGCAACAAATTCTCACCGATTGGGTGCAAACGAGGCTCCGCCAGCAATCATCTCGGCATTCCTGGGCTCGCAGATTTCATCTGTGTTGGAGCGTCTGGAGCGTAGCGACAGTGACGATGCTTTGCGCTTTGATGCCAAGAGTGTGCTGAAGATGAGTGGTGTGTCGCAGATTCCATCCATCCTGCTTGATAATACCGACCGCAACCGCACCTCACCGTTCGCATTTACCGGTAACCGCTTTGAGTTCCGTGCCGTAGGTTCGTCGGACAACTGTGCCGAGGCTATCATTACACTTTGCACGGCGGCAGCTGAGCAGCTTACCGAGTTCAAGCGCGAGGTGGATGCCAAGATAGAGGGCGGAGTTAAGAAGGAGCGAGCCATATACGAAACGCTCAAGCGTCTTATCAAACAGTGCAAGAGTATTCATTTCGATGGCAACGGCTACTCTGACGAGTGGAAGTGTGAGGCTGCGCGCCGAGGTTTGGACTGTGAGACATCGGCACCTCTGCTCTTTGACCGATATCTGGATGCAAAGAGTGTGAAGATGTTTGCTGATATGGGCGTATATAATAAGGTGGAACTTGAGGCTCGCACTGAGGTCAAGTGGGAGACCTATACCAAGAAGATACAGATTGAAGCCCGTGTGTTGGGTGACATCACCATGAATAACATAATCCCCGTGGCATCGAAATACGAGGCGATGCTCCTTGATAAGGCCTACAAGATGAAGGAGCTGGGCATAAACTACGATTCCGACCTTGAACTCATTAAGGATATCCAGTCGCATACGGCCGAGTTGCAGCGTCTGGTGCATGAGATGATTGAGGCGCGCAAGGTAGCCAACAGGGTTGATAACCAGCGTCAGCGTGCAATCTTGTATCACGATACGGTAGAGATTTTCTTTGACGAGATCCGTACTCATATTGACCGCCTTGAGGAGGTGATTGACGATCAGCTATGGCCACTGCCAAAGTATCGCGAGTTGTTGTTTATAAAGTAATTTCACCACTCATTCATATTGGGATTGCCGCTCTCGGTTAATCCCATTTTTTTTGATGTGTATATGCAATTTTGAATTTTCAATTTTGAATTTTCAATTCCTCTGCATATCTTTGTGCCCGAATTTGGATGTGGAAGGATTTGGACTGCTTGCAACCACGAAAAAAATGCTAAACCAGCAATTCAGTTATACGACAGTCAGACTTCCATACGTTAATTGTTTAACACGAAAAAACTATTAAAGTATGGCTTTTTTATTTACATCAGAATCAGTCTCTGAAGGACATCCCGATAAGGTGTCGGATCAGATTTCAGACGCAATCCTTGACGAGTTTCTTCGTCGCGACCCCAATTCAAAGGTGGCTTGCGAGACACTCTGCACCACAGGTCTTGTAGTGGTGTCGGGCGAGGTTAAGTCGGATGCTTATGTTGATATTAAGGGTACTGCACGCCGTGTTATCGACCGCATTGGTTACAATCGTAGTGAGTATCAGTTTGATGCAGCTTCGTGTGGAATCCTTTCGGCCATTCACGAGCAGTCGTCAGACATTAATCAGGGCGTTGTTCGTGAGGTGGACGAAGAGCAGGGTGCCGGCGACCAGGGTATCATGTTTGGCTATGCCTGCAACGAGACTCGCGAGTTTATGCCTGCTACGCTCATTCTTTCGCACGTAATACTGAAGGAACTTGCCGTTATCCGCCGTGAGGGGATTATTATGAATTATCTGCGTCCCGACTCAAAGAGTCAGGTGACTATCGAATATGATGAAATTACAGGCAAGCCTTTGCGTGTGCATACCATTGTGGTATCTACGCAGCATGATGAGTTCATCAAGCCTTCAGCGTCAATTCCCGAGAAGGATGCCGAGCGCATGATGCAGGAGCAGATTCGTGAGGATGTGCGCACAATTCTCATTCCCCGAGTGAAGGCTCGTCTGGAGCGTGCCAACGATTGTCTGGCAGCACTTATCGGTGATGACTACATACTTCATGTGAACCCAACGGGCAAGTTTGTTATCGGCGGCCCTCACGGTGATACAGGTCTTACAGGTCGTAAGATTATTGTTGATACATATGGTGGCCGTGGTGCTCATGGTGGCGGTGCTTTCTCGGGCAAGGACTCGTCAAAGGTTGACCGCTCGGCGGCCTATGCAGCACGTCACATTGCAAAAAATATGGTTGCTGCGGGCGTTGCAGAGCAGGTGCTGGTACAGCTCAGCTACGCAATCGGTATCGCACAGCCATTGTCGGTTTATGTTGATACCTACTCTTCGAAGCGTCCTGCCGCGCTGGAGGGTATGACCGATGGCGAGATAGCGCGCCGCATAAGCAAACTCTTTGACCTGCGCCCAGCCTCTATCGTCAAGCGCTATGGCTTGAAGAATCCTATCTTCGAGGCTACGGCATCTTATGGTCACTTTGGCAACCGCCCTTACGTTAAGCCGGTGAAGGTTTGGGAGAACGGTGTAGAGTGTGAGCGCGATGTCGAGTTCTTCGGCTGGGAGAAGCTCGACGCCGTTGACCAGATTAAGGCAGAGTTCGGATTGTAAGAGAGGCGTTGTACATAGGGCTGCTGACGAAAGTCGGCAGCTTTTTTTTGTTTTTGCAGAGTATATTTTATCTGAGACATATAATAAAGTGCGAAATTACTCCGTTATAGTGTTGAATTAAATGAAAAATGAAAAATTGCCTATGAGGAAATTTGCCTATTTTGAATAATTAACAACTTAAAAATTTTGTGTTACTATGAAAAAGACGGCATTTTTGTTATTTGGAGCAGCCGTTGTTTCGGCTGCCGCAGGAGGATTGACTGCAATTGGAGTAAATAAATATATGGCGCAGCAGGCGGGCACTCCCGCGGTTGTTGCCACAGCGTGGAGTGAAAGTGAACCACAGGCTGGAAATCACTTTGCGGCTTATCAGGCCGAGCAGTATCCCGACCTTACCTATGCCGCCGAGAATGCGGTGAAGGCAGTGGTTAATATCGAGGCTGTGAAGGAGGTGCAGATGGGTGGCCGCTCGTATGGCTACGACTCATTCTACGAGTTTTTCGGCATCCCTTATGGTGGCAGGGGAGGCTATGGCCAGCCACAGACGCGTGAGCAGAAGTCGGGAGGCTCGGGTGTGATTATCTCGCAGGATGGCTATATCGTCACTAACAACCACGTGATTGAGAACGCCACAAAACTCAAGGTGAAGCTCAACGATGGCCGTACATTTGAGGCTAAGCTTATCGGAACAGACCCTACCACCGATGTGGCTCTTATAAAGGTTGAGGGCGAGGACCTGCCTACGCTTCCGTTTGGCGATTCTGATGCCTTGCGTCTGGGTGAGTGGGTGTTGGCTATTGGCTCTCCATTCGATTTGCAATCGACCATCACGGCGGGTATTGTGAGTGCGAAGGCTCGTCACCTGGGTGTGATTACCGAGGATTTCCCCATTGAGTCGTTTATCCAGACCGACGCTGTTGTGAACCCTGGAAATTCGGGCGGTGCGCTGGTTAATACACGAGGTGAGCTGGTGGGTATCAACACCGTAATCAAATCATCTACGGGTACATATATGGGTTACTCGTTTGCCGTGCCCGAGACTATCGTGCGCAAGGTTGTGATGGATTTGAAGGAGTATGGCGTGGCGCAGCGGGCTATGCTTGGTGTGAGCTACCGTGCTATCGATGAGGAGTTTGTTGAGCAGTTTGGCGAGGAGCTAGGCATCAAGAAGGCGGGCGGATTGTACGTGAATGAGGTTGTTGAGAACAGTGCAGCTGCCGAGGCGGGCTTGCGCAAGGGTGATATCATCACCGCCATAGATGGCGTTAAGACCGATGATGCGTCGGTGCTTGTTGAGAAGATTGCACAGCGACGTCCAGGCGACAAGGTTACAATTTCGTACGACCGCAACGGCTCCGATAAGAAGGTTGAGGTAGAGCTCAAGAATCGTGTCGGCAAGAGTGAGCCTGTAACACGCGGGACAACCGATGTTGCAGCGGCACTCGGCGGCAAGTTCTCTGATGTGAGCAAGCAGATGCGTGAAAGATTGGAGATTCGTGGCGGTGTGCAGGTTTCAAGCATCAAGCGTGATGGTCTGCTCGGTCGCTCGGGCATAAAGGAGGGATTTGTAATTACCTTCATCAACGACCGCCCTGTGTTGTCGGTAGCTGACTTGCAGCGCATGGACGAGAAGATTGCAACCATCGATGGAGTGTATCCTAATGGTCAGGCTGTGCGATATGTAATCGTGGAGTAGCCGGTAACAGAAATCATAATAATTAAGGGGCTTTCATCAGCCCCTTTTTTATTATAGCAAATCTCCGAATTTCCTGCCTCCCAAAGCGTAACGCAAAATGATTGAGCCTCGGTATATGGTGCGTGATTCCGATTTCACACAACCACGCACAGCCTTGCGCTTGGCTGCAAGCTCCTTGTGTCGTAGGAAGAATTCCTTGTAGGCATGCCATGTGGCGCGGGCATTCTCGCGCTCACCCTTCAATAGGTAAACGAGTGCCGACATGGCATCTGCTATGGGGCGCACAACTGCCACCAGGCATCGTTGCCAGGTTGGGGCGCACTTGAAGAGCATCATCAGGTTGTTGCGGTAGTTGAGGTAGAGTTTGCGGGGGGAGTTGTTGGGTAGTGTGCCTCCGCCAAGATGATAGACTACACTGCGAGGCTCAACCCATATCTTGTAACCCGCAAGCTGCATGCGCCAGCAGAGGTCTATCTCCTCCATGTGGGCGAAGAAGTCGGCATCAAAACCTCCCAAACGCCTGAATAGCTCGGCACGGCAGCAGAAAGCGGCTCCGCTTGCCCAGAAAATCTCTCGCTTGTCGTCATACTGACCGCAGTCTTGCTCAATGGTTGAGAGTATGCGTCCTCGGCAGAACGGGTAACCAAGAATGTCGATATACCCTCCCGCAGCACCAGCATACTCAAACTCCTCGCGTGAGGTATAGGAGCGTAGTTTAGGTGCAACAGCACCCACTCGCGAATTGTTTGAAAGAGTGGCAACCAAAGGCTCCAACCATCCCGGGGTAACCTCCACATCGGAGTTGAGCAGAACGAAGTACTCTGCATCAATCTGCTCCAGAGCAAGGTTGTAGCCTTGGGCAAAGCCGTGGTTTTCACGCAACGATATTATCTCAATTGTGGGGTAGTACTCTCGCAGAAACTCCACCGACCCATCCGTCGAGCCGTTGTCAGCAACAACAATGCGCACATGCTCGGGCGTGTGTTTTACCACGCTCGGCAGGAACTGTTCAAGGTGCTGACGGCCGTTCCAATTGAGTATGACTACGGCTGTTGAAATCATATCTTCTGTGCAAGCAACTCGGGTGGGGGAGTCTTCTTCCAGCGGCGGTGTGTCCACATCCATAGCTCAGGGAACGCAACAATATCCTCCTCGAGCATGCGTACATAACGCTCGATAATGGTGTTGGGCTCAACAACTTCCACGCCATCATAGATGAGTTTGAATACTCCTACATAGTGTCCTGCCCTGACACGTCGTGGCGAGAAGTAATATACGGGTAACTTATACTTTGTGGCCATCACCTCGCCGCCGTCAAAAAAGGCTGTCCACTGGTGCAGGAATTTGAACCAGGGGAGGTTGGCTCGGCGCGGTGGATTCTGGTCGGCGATAAGGCCTATAATCATCGCCTGCTTGTCGCGGTTGTCAATAAAGTGACGTATCGTGCGCTTCATATCCACCAGGTCAACATTCTCGCGCTGGCGGATGCGCTTGAGCAACTCATCAAGAACGGAGCTTGACAGTTGATGATACACCGCTGTGAGTCGCTGCTCGGGGAGCTTGATGCTGACGGCAAGTCCGGCTTCCCAGGGGCCGTAGTGTCCCATCATAAATATTGCACTGCGACCACCCATCTCCTGACGTATCTGCTCAATGTTGGGGAGCTCCAAACGATGCAGCATCTCTTTGTCGCTGATACCCGCCTGGCTGATGGTGTTGATGATTTGCTCGGCGAGGTTGTAGTACGACTTGCGGCAAATGCGCTTTAGCTCCTGCTCTGAGGAGTCGGGGAACGAGCGACGCAGGTTGTCCATCATCACCTTGCGCCTGTAACGTAGTATGTAACACAATATTACATACGTCAGGTTGGTGAATATGCCGTGGCGTATGCAGTCGGGAAGTATGGCAAAACCTCGACAGATGAGCCATAGTGTCTCAAGCGAGATTTTCTGCCAAAGGGTTAGTTCGTTGTTCTTGTATGCCATTGGGTGAAAGGTTTATTCATCATCTTTTGCATAGCGGTTGTGCTTGGGTTCTTTCTCGGGCTTGGGTGCTCCGGCGACCACAATAACAAACTCGCCTTTGGGTTCGTGCTCGCGAAAATAGTTCAGTACCTCGGCAATCGTACCACGCACGGTCTGCTCAAACTTCTTTGTGAGCTCACGCGATACCGACACGGCACGCTCCTCGCCAAAGGTTTCGGCAAGTTGCTCCAGGCACTTCACTACTCTGAATGGTGACTCGTAGAAGATTATCGACCGGCTCTCATTAGAGAGCTCCTGAAGGCGTTTTGTGCGTCCCTTCTTTTGTGGCAGGAAGCCCTCAAAGCAGAAACGGTCACATGGGAATCCACTCTGTACAAGTGCCGGAATAAGTGCCGTAGCTCCCGGGAGAGTCTCCACCTCTATGCCTGCCTCCACGCAAGTGCGCACCAGTAAGAAACCGGGGTCGGAGATGCCTGGCGTGCCAGCGTCAGAGACAAGAGCCACGTTGCGCCCCTGCTCGATGGCTGCCGCCACCGTTGCTGCCGTAGCATGCTCATTGTACTTGTGGTGGGAGTACAGCTTCTTCTCTATGCCCAGGTGCTTGAGCAGGAAGGCTGTCGTGCGGGTGTCCTCTGCCAGGATGTAATCTGCCGCTTCGAGTGTTTTTATGGCTCGTAACGTGATGTCGTCCAGATTACCTATCGGAGTAGGTACGATGTAAAGCTTCGACATTTTGATTATGAAAATTTGCGTTCCAACAACTTCATGATGAACTTAGAGCCCTCAACATCGGGATTCCACTCATAGTTTTCGATGATGTGTATCATGCACTCCTCGAGTGATGGCAGTTTGTCGAGCGTTGCAATGGCTTCGTCATAGGCTTCGTTGTCACCATCAAACAGGTCGCGAATCATCAAGAACTTATCGTTGATGCCTATTGCTTGATGCAATGAGTTTATCTTCGAACTCTCAATCTCTTCTGCCAAAGCTGCGGGTGCGGCTAAGCTCTCGGCCAGAGTTGTTGTTGCTGGAGCTATTGCTTCGGCCAGGGTTGTCTTCTCCTCCGTAGCGTTAGGTTGCGATACCTTTGGATTGTCATTTGCCGATACTTCAAATGTGGTGTTCTCCTCCATGTCGAAGATTTTTGATATGTCGACAACCTTCTCCTGTTTAGGTTGAGCCTCGCCGTAGATAGCCATCATGCGCTGGTGCTTTGAGCGAGGTTTTCGCTGTATCTCCTCTGCGCTGAACAGACTCTCCATGGTTGGCTTACGAACACTTTTTTGTTGTATGTTCTCGGTGTGAGGTTCCTCTGCCGGCTGCACGGGCGGAATCTCCTCCTGGCGTAGCTCGTTAGTGGCGGAGTCAATGGGTGAGCTCTCTTCGGGTGTTGGGGCTGCCTCTGTGACAATGTCTATCGTCTCGGCCTCTATGTTGGTCGCAGTTTCGATGTTGTTAGCTACGACGCTCTCCTCGGCGCTATTGGATTCTACTTTGGGTTCAGTCTCCATCGTAGCCTCTATTTCCGCCTCTACTTCAGGCTCGGGCTCTTCCTCGATAACACTCTCCTCGGAGTCTTCATCCTCGTCGGCAAATATTATCTCAACTTCAACCTCCTGCTCTTCGTTCTCCTCTTCTATCTCCTGTGTCGGGCCTCCAACAGGGATTACAGCCTCAGGCTCAGAAACGGGAACTTCTGTGTTGTCAAAACCTATCAGTTCATAAAGCGAGGTTAGTTTATTTAGAGCCAAATTACGCTCAATAGCCGATACCGACTTCTCTTCATTCCACGATGTGAGCAGTGAGTTCAGAATCTCAATCTCTTGTTTTATAAGTTTAATGTTCATAGCGCATTAGGATATAATTATTTTCCAAAGATAATGAAATTTATTTATAAAACTCTCTTTTTTCTTACAAAAAAGAGGCTGTGCATAAATTAGCAACAGCCTCTTGGTTTAATATGCCAATATGACACCACTATTTTGTGATCAGTTGGTCGCTGTACACAGCCTTTGGCAGGTCGTGCATATTGTATTGCGAAGCCATTGAGCGACCATACGCTCCTGCCGACTTAATCGAGAGCAAATCACCACGCTTACTCCTCTTCAGGCTCACGTTTTCGTCAAACACATCGGTCGATTCGCACGCAGTGCCCACTACGGTGTACTTCTTGCAAACCTCCTCGTTTGAGGTGATGTTCTCGATGTTGTGATATGAGCCATAAAGCATAGGTCGAATCAACTCGGTCATGCTGGCATCGATGATGAGCAGACGACGGCCTGTGGCTGTGGTCTTGTTGAACAACACGCTGGTAATCAGCTCGCCGCACTCGCCCACGATGGCACGCCCAAACTCAAAGTGTACCTCCTTACCCTCAACGTTAAGGTATTCATGCACAATGGCAAAGAGTGACGCAAAATTTGGAATGGGCTCATTCTCGGGTACATCATAATTGATACCCAGTCCACCACCCACGTCCACTATGCGGAATGAGAAGCCCAGCGACTCGAGTTTTGTTACGATGGCGTTGGCCTTGTTGCACATGTTCTCAAACACATGCAACTCGCGAATCTGTGAGCCGATGTGGATGTGAATACCTATGATGTTGATGTTCTCGAGTGATTTTATAAGCTCCACATTCTCAAGTATTTCGTCGTATGATATACCGAACTTACTGTCGGCCTGACCTGTGTCGATGCAGTGGTTTGTCTTGGGGTCGATGTCGGGGTTTACACGCAGACCGATATCAGCCTTTACGCCAAGGTCCTGGGCAATCTGGTTTACCACCTGCAACTCTTCAATAGACTCGCAGTTGATGGCCAGAATCTGCTGCTCGATAGCGTAGCGAATCTCCTTGTCGCGCTTGCCCACACCTGCATACACAATGCTTTTGGGGTCAAATCCCATCTCGATAGCTTTGCGTACCTCGTTGCCGCTTGCGCAATCGATGCCTACACCATACTCCTTGATGATTGAGAGCAAGTAGTCGTCGTTGTTGGCTTTGATGGCGTAGTGGAGTTTGTAATTGTATTTATTTGACTCATATACAACACTTTCCAGCGTCTGGCGCAGGAGGTTGATGTCGTAGAGATAGAATGGTGTTTCAATCTCGCGCAGCTGTGCTGCCACTTTTCTACTTAACATAATTTGATATTACAAAAATTCCTAACTACCTAATCTTTGATTCACTTTGCACATTTGCCCAAAGTCGAATTAGGCGCAAATGTAATAAATGTTAGTCGTTTGTGCAAATAAAAAGGCACCCAAAACTATGGATGCCTCTCTGTAATGGTGTGATTGGGAGGGTGATATGTTTTAATATCCCATTTTCTCAAACATGTGTGCGTTGCGCACAATCTCCTCCTCGATGTGGCGCGGACATATCTGGCGATACTCCCGCAGCTGGCGGTCAAGCTGCCTTGAGCGGCGCAGCAGCAGGTGTAACTTGCGCTGTACATCCCCATATACAGAAGCAGATGTAGTGTGTTGGGGGCCGGGATTTGCTGTGGAGAAGACCACCCCGCGGGGCAGTGTGCGCCTGCGTGGATCTTGCTCTAATTTAATGCCATACATATCCTCTATCTCGCGCATCTCTAAAGTGTTGATTCTTATCTCATTCTCGGTAGCGAAGATTGTGTCATTCACATC